>DGGP01000055.1 GCA_002392265.1 Firmicutes bacterium UBA3871
GGAATATGCCGCCTTCACCGAGTCCGGGGTGATGAGGCTTTTGCGCAGGCTTTGTTATTGCTTCGTCGTAGTCCGCTTGCATTGCCTCTTCAAAAGCCTTCGGATCGTCAACCCTTTCGATTTCAATCTTCTCGGCATCGGCAATTCGCAGAGTCAGCTCGTAGCCGTGTATCTGCAGCTGCATAGGGTCTCCCATGGGCGCATACTTCATCAGTGTGACGCATGTCCCCGGAATTACACCCATGTCGAGAAAATGCTGCCTCAGGGAGCCTTCTCCTCCTACCCTTGTAATGACGGCGCTTTCGCCTATAGCCAGCTTGTCCAGTGTCATAAAGTGTTTTCCTTCCCGCTAAAGAGAAATAGCTTCTCCCGCGTTTAATAGTATCAGATATCGCTCGGTGACCTTTCCGCCTCTGAGCTTTTCTATTGCCTCCGTGTATAGGTCTATCTGTTTTTTGTAAATGTCACGGAAATGATTATAAACATCTTCATTCTTTGCCGCAACATAGTTTGTTTTGTAATCTGCGAGGATAAACCTCTTTCCCTCAGGTCCGTCCTCTTCAAAGTAGCAGTCGATAATACCCTGAACCAGAATATTTCGCCCTTCTCTTTCAATTTGCAGCGTAAAAGGCGCCTCTTTCCATAGCTTCCCCGCCCGGGCCGCAGCAGACATGCGCCCTGCGAGATCTGACCTTAAAAACGCCTCTATTTCGGATATTTCCACCCTGTCTGCTCCTTCATCGGAAACAAATCCTTTTTTCAGCAGCTCCTCATAGATTGCTGCAGGATTGCAGGTGCCTGTATCCCTGAAATCGATCAGCTCCATAATCTTGTGGTATATGGTTCCTCTTTCGCCCGCATCCTCGGCATCGAGGCCCTCTCTTTCGTAGATTTGCCCGAGCGCCGCAGGTACCTCCAGCGTCAGAGGCTTCCTTTCGGATTCGAAATTAATCTCGCTTACAGAGTACTTTGACTTGCCCCGCACGTCCTCCATAAAAGGATATTCATAAGCCAGTCTTTTCGATATTTCATCGCGAACAGACAGCTTCTCCGCACCGTCAAGCAGCTGCAGTGCACTCTCCTCTTTTATTTCCGAGGCATCCTCCAGCTCTTTCAGGTTGACGATTTCTGTCTTTATCTTTTGACCCAAAGCAGGCATTATCCAGTCAAAGAAGCTCTTTCCGCCGTATGCCGCAGCCGGGCAAAGCGGGGCAGCATCGGCCCATGCAGCAAAGTCCTTTTCGACATCCTTTGAGCAGCCGGTAATTGCGAGATGCTTGATTGCGCGCGTGAACGCTACGTAGAGCAGCCTGATTTTTTCGGCAACCTCTTCCTTTGAGTTTTGATAATTTATGGCCTGCTCTATTATTGTTTTCTTTTTGAACGATCCGTCCGCGGCCATAAAAGGCAGTGCTATACCGATGGATTTATTAAAGGTTATCTCTCCGCCTCCGTAGCTGCGCCCGACTTCCTTGTGCGCTCCCGCGAGGATTACGCAAGGATATTCGAGGCCCTTGCTTTTGTGGATTGTCATAATCCTGACAGCATCGGCACTCTCTCCCACCAGTCCTGCAGGCGGGACATTTATGTTACGGCTCTGCATGCGCTCTATTTCCAAGAGGAAATTGTAAATTCCGCTTTCCTCTTTTGAATAAGCAATTGCGCGGCTCACCAGCATGCGAAGATTGCTCCGACGCTGAGTTCCGCCCGGAAGCGCTCCCATAAATATATAGATTCCCGTTTCCCTGTACAGCTTCCAGATGAAATCAGGCAGAGGCATCGTCATGCTTTCCGCTCTCCACTGCCTGATTCGAAGCAGCGCTGATGAGCATTTCTTTGCAAGCACAGACTCATCCGACTGCGCACACTCGAGAAACGCCTCATAGAAAGGATCGTACCTGTTTTCCCTTAAAATCCTGATTTTTGCCAGTTCTTCGCAGGTAAAGCCGAATGCGGGACTGTACAGCACGGAAATCAGCGGTACGTCCTGCCTGATATTATCGATTACACGCAAAAGATTTAAAACTATTTCAACCTCCACGGCATCAAAATATCCCTTTTCCTCTTCGATGAAAAGAGGAATCCCTTCGCTTTCAAAAACATCCTTGAAAGCGTCGGCATATGATTTGTAGCTGCTCATCAAAACAGCGATGTCTCTGTAACAAAGACTGCTGTCAGCTGCAAGCTTTTTCTTTATTATCGCTGCAATATTTCGGGCTTCGAATTCCGCTGCTGCCGTTTCCGTATCATTGTCCATCATATCGACGATACTGATGAGCGGCTCTGCATTATCCGCATCCGCGGCAGTGCTCCCGGGATAAAGGCGGGCGTCACTGTCGTAGTCCTCCATTATCTCTTCGAACAGGTCGTTTGCCGCATTTATTACGGATACCTTGCTCCTGAAGTTCGAATTAAGGTCTATTACACTGCCCGGGTTATAGCCCTCGCCACTGTCCTTGTAGGCTTTGTATCTGTTTTTAAACAGGCTCGGCTCTGCCTGCCTGAATCTGTATATGGACTGCTTCACATCTCCTACCATAAAGATGTTCCCGCCACATGAAATTCTCTTTATCAGTTCCTCCTGCAGCTCGTTCGAGTCCTGGTATTCATCCACAAATATATATTTAAAGCGCGATTTGTACTGCTGCGCTACATCCTCATTTTCAAGTGCCTTCAGAGCAAAGTGAATAAAATCGGTAAAGTCATATGCACCGATTTCTTCTTTTTTTGCCATAAATCGGTTGTGGAACTCCTGCACCAGTCTGCAAAACTCCTTTGCCTTCGGGTAGGTTTCCCTCGCCTCGGAAAGCGAAGCCTCAATCGGCTGATAAAAATATTTCTCCACCAGCAGCGCATAATCCTTTTTGTATCCATCCCTGTAAGGCTTGCCTTTTTCTTTGAATTCTCCGTCAAAAGCGTTCTTACAGTCGGTTCCCATCGCACCGGTTGCCTGCCATCTCGGCATGCTTTCCTTTACCGCAGCATAAAGAGCCCTGATTTCGGATATCCTCTCTTCGACACTGTCTGCACAAAGAAGGCCGCTGTCGGCATCCGAAAAGAAAGCCTCGAGTTTTGAATCCAGCTCGGCAAATCCTGCCATCTCCGGTTCGAACTTTGCTTTCAGAGGCGCCAAAACAGGCTCTGACAGTATCGCTTTCACCTTTTCGACACATTGCTTTGCCCCGGATGAAATCATCCGTAAATCGTCAATTATGGCCTTGAACGCATTGCTCTTTAAAAACTCATCTGCAGTCAGGTTGAGTACCTCGGCAGCTTCGTAAAGCTTTCCGAAAGGATCGGGCAGCGCCATAATCGTTTGATATGCAGACCATATTTTATCCTTTACGGATTCAAAGCTTTTGACATCAGCATAGGAATCCATAAATTCAACAAACCCGGGTTCTGCCTTTGCCAGTTCTGCCTCCAGCATTTCGTCCAGCGCCCGGTTTTTCAGTATTTCGGATTTTGCCTTGTCGCAAACCCCTGCCCCGGGGTCCGTATCGATAGCCTGGAAGTTTTCCCTGACTATCTTTTGCGCAAATGAGTCAAAGGTGGAAATGCTCGCATCGTGAACGAGGCCCAGCTGGGATTTCAATCTTTCGACATTTTCCTGCCTGCCTGCCTTCACATCCTCGGCTATTTGGTCGCGCAGCCTGCTGACGATTTTTTCCTTCATGCTCGAGGCTGCGGCTCTGGTAAACGTTACCGCAAGCATCTCTTCGATGCCTGCCTCCCCCTCTAAAATGAGCCGGATTACGCGCTCTACCATGACCGAGGTTTTACCCGATCCGGCAGCAGCAGCCACCAGCAGGTCCCGGTTTTCTCTGAAATCTATCGCTTGCTTTTGTCTTTCGGTCCAGCCCATTAATATCCTCCGATTATGCCAGATGCAGCTTTCTCACCAGCTTTGCGAGAGCTTCCCCCTTTGGGAAAGTCGCCAGCTCATCTACCGTGACAGCCTTTAGCTTTAAGATTAAAGCTCCGTAAACCGCCACAGCAACGCAAAGGGTTATCAGTGTTGAAAGCGTACTGCCGATTCCGATTTTGCCAAGCGCAAAAAAGCTCAGCTTTACGGCTGCGAACATGATTACGCCCGCAGTGACAGGTCTTACGAAGGTCAGCCCTGCTTCATGCCTGATTCCCGTTATTCTTCCCGCCGCAATAAAGTTAAACACGCCAATACTCAAAAATCCCAACACACTGCCCCAGGCTGCACCTGTGACATTTAATGCCGGTATTCCGGTCAGGATATACGAAGAGACACATTTTACAATAAAGCCGATGACCAGCGACCAAACCGCCACACCGGGTCTCCCGAGTCCCTGCAGAACTCCCGCCATCGTCTGACCTATGCAGAGGAACACAACGCCCACTCCGAGAATTGCCAGACAAGCCGCTGCACTTACCGCACTGTCATGCTGCAGAGGGTAAAGCAGAGTCATAATAGGCTCTGCTATCGCAACAATGCCCAGTGAGCAAGGCACTCCTATAATCATTGCCGTGCGCATTCCCAGCTTTATGTTTCCGGCAAGCGCTTTTTCATCCTTTGCCGCGCTTGCTGCAGCCACAGCCGGTACCATGGCAAGTGCCATGGAAAGCGCCAGCGCCATAGGAACGTTTACAACAGGAATTGCCATTCCTGTCAGCTGTCCGTAGAGAGCATTGGACTCAGCCGTTGTGTAGCCGATGTCCTGAAGTCTCCTCATGACAACAACTAAATCTCCGATATTCATTACCGGTAATATGGATACGCCGATTGTAATAGGAATCGCAATCAGCGCAAGTGTCTTTAATATGCTGCCCCGACTTTCCTCTTCGGTGCTTTTGTCAGCATTTACATTTTCCATGATATGCGCGCGGCGTTTCATGTAGATGATGTAAATCGCAAGTATTCCGAACACCGGGCCGATGCTGGTTCCGAGCGTAGCTCCCGCTGCCGCGATAGGCAGACCTCTTTTAACCAGAACAATCGCCAGTGTCAGTCCTACGATTACCCTCACCGCCTGTTCTGTCAACTGGCTGGTTGCCGTAGGCCCCATTTCCTGCATACCCTGGAAGTATCCGCGAAATACCGCCATAATAGGCACAAATAAAAGTGCCGGTGCAATTGTAAGCATAGCGTAGTATGCGCCCGGATCTCCGAAATATCCGACTATCGGCTTTGCAAAGACTGCCAGTCCCACGCTGAGCACCAGTCCGAAAACAGCCATCAGCTCGAATGAAAGTCTGAAGACTCTGTGAGCCTCCCTGTAGTGGCCGGTAGCGATTCTTTCGGATGTCATCTTTGATATTGCCGCAGGCGCACCGTTTGTTGAAAAGACCAAGAGCGCCACATATACGGGATATGCGGTCTGATAATAGCCCATGCCTTCATCGCCTATGATATTTCCCAGCGGGATGCGGAAAATCGCACCCATAATCTGCACCAAAAGTCCCGCAACACCCAGTATTGCGGCACTTTTCAAGAAAGATTTCTTTGTAGTTTCTGCCATCTTTTTCCCCTATTTGATAAGACTTTTTCCTGTCATTTCCTTTGGCTGCGGTATACCCATAACAGCCAAAAGTGTCGGCGACAAATCCGCCAGTCTTCCGCCCGGCAAAAGCTCCTTCGGCTCGGAAGAAATGTGCACCAGAGGCACTTCGTTTAAAGAATGCGCTGTCATAGGCGCTCCGTTTTCATCTATCATGCAGTCAGCATTGCCGTGGTCCGCAGTCAGCAGAATCTGTCCGCCCTTTGCAAGCACTGCATCCACTATGCGCTTTACGCATTTGTCAAGAGCCTCAACCGCATCGATTGCCGCCTGCATAATACCTGTATGGCCTACCATATCGGCGTTTGCGAAATTGAGGATGATTACATCGTATTTGTCCTCGGCTATCTTTTCGAGCACCTTGTCGGTAACCTGATATGCGCTCATCTCCGGCTGCAGATCG
>DGGP01000109.1 GCA_002392265.1 Firmicutes bacterium UBA3871
GTGAGAATCTGATATGAACGTCACCATACTGACCTGCGCCGCCGGACTGCTTTTTGTGCTTGCCCTGTACGTCTGACTGGCCCTTGATGGTTTCGCGATAAGCAATCTTCTGAGGAACGATTTCAACTGTTACACCATACTTGTCCTTTAACTTTGCAAGTACGATACCGAGCTGGATTTCGCCCTGGCCGCCGATGAGAATCTGGCGGGTTTCAGGATTCTGCTCGAGACGGAATGACGGGTCTTCTTCCATAATCTTTCTGAGACCGGAAGTCATCTTTTCGTCGCCGCCCTTTTCCTTTGCTTCGATAGCCTGGAAGAGTGTTGGCTGAGGGAATGCAATCTTTGGCAACTTTACAGGGTTAGCCTTTTCAGCGAGAGTGTCGCCTGTCTTGGTTACCTGGAGCTTGCCCAGTGCAACGATATCACCTGCGGATACGCTAGGTGCTTCGCCCTGAGTCTTTCCTCTGAGGAAGAATACAGAACCGAGCTTTTCAGGCTTTTCTGCATCTGTGTTATATAATTCCATTGCAGGTGTAACCTTGCCTGAGATAACCTTTGCGAGGGAAATCTTTCCAAGGAATGCATCTGCCAATGTCTTGAATACGAATACTACCGGCTTGCCGTTAGGATCTACCGCGATTTCTACTTCCTTTCCGTCGCATTCAGCCTTTACAGGACCGATTGCTGTAGGAGCAGGTACGAGGTCGATGAACTGCTGAAGAACTTCCTTCACGCCATCACCTGTCATGGAGCAGCACCGGAAAATAGGAACGATGTCGCCCTGACCGATACCCTTTGACAGGCCGCGGTTGAACTCTTCGTCTGTGAACTCGCCCTTGTCAAAGAAGATTTCCATCAGCTCTTCGTCAGTTTCTGCGATAGCTTCTGAAAGTGATTCTCTGTCGTCGAGTGTAACAACGGAAGTACCAAACTTTGCCTTGAGGTCTTCGATAACCTTTTCAGCATTAACGTTTTCCTTATCTGTCTTTGTGAGAACGAAGAACTTAGGTGTTCCTGCTGCCTTTGTAGCTTCCCAAGCCTTTTCCGTTCCTACCTGTATGCCGGCGGAAGCGTCTACTAATATGGCTGCTGCTTCTACTGCGCGAAGTGCGGACTGCACTTCTCCGGCGAAGTCAAAGAAACCCGGAGTATCGAGGAAATTAAGCTTTACCTTGTTGAACTCAACCGGTACCAAAGTAGTGTTGATGGAGTATCCCTTTTCGATTTCCATCTTGTCGTAGTCGGATACTGTGTTGCCATCCTCTACCTTGCCTAATCTGCTGATTACCCCTGTCGCAAGGAGGGCTGCCTCAAGAAAAGTAGTCTTTCCGCAACCGCCGTGCCCGAGTAGTGCTATGTTTCTGATGTTTTCGCCTGTATAGCCTTTCATTTATAAGACCCTCCATTATTTTATTTTATCCGGGGGCATAGAGCCCACAGAAAAAATTATATCATTATTTATACGCGTCCGCAATAATTTGTTTTACCCCAGCAGCTGGTGATACCACTTTATTGCATCTATGTAAGCTTCGTATACATCGTCCATCTCGATATTCTCAAGGATAAAGATTCTCGAAATCTCCTGCCAGTTTGCAGCTTCGTATTCAACTACAAAGTGCAGAATCTTTGCGAACTTGCCCTTGTGGTCTATCAGGGCATCCTTTATATCCTTTGATACTTTAATCTTCCCAAGAGCGTCTGCCATCGGGCATTCGAGGATTAAATCGAGAACCGAGAACAGTCCGGTCAGGAAGAGCTCCTGAGAGCTCATGCCCATTTCGAATATTGTTGCAAGTCTTTCAGCAAACTTTGCGCGAAGCAGCGAAATACGCATAACCTCGCTCGGTCTGTCCGCACACAGCTCCTTTGTAACGACTGCGTTGATCCACTTCTTTAATTCCGCCTGTCCCAGCATTGCCGCTGCGTGGCGAATGGAAGTAATCTCTGCGCCGGCTGTTGCACCGACCATCTTCAGAAAGCTCAGTGTAAGCGCTGTATCGCGGCTGATTATGTCAGCAACGTCAGTCAGCTCAAAGTCGTCATCATTGACTACATTAAGCAGCTGGAGGTATGTCGCCTTCAGTGGCGCAACCTCTGTCTGACCCTTCGTAACAGGCACTCTGTAGAACGGGCCTTCGAACCAGAGGAATTCCTTGTCGCCCTTTATGGCATCAAAGTATTCCTGATTTGTAATATTTGTAACGCAAAGCTTTACATGCGGGTAAGCCTTTGTGAAGAAAATCTTTGCCTTTGTCACGTCAACATCGCCGCAATCGAGCATAATGTAGTCGATGAGCTTTATGATTGATGCGTGCTCAACATAGGATGCTACAGGCAGGTTTTTGAGTGCAAGTCTGTAACCCATGCTCTTTAACTCGATAAGTCTCTTAGCATATGATTCATCGGCATTTATGTCCTCCAAAAGCAGAACAAGTCTGTCATGCGGAACATGGCAAATGCCCGGAATATCTGTGAAAATCGCAATTTTACTGATTGGAAGGAAAATATCCGTTCCCGGTGAAAGCGTCTCAACACCCATTTCGTTGAGTACCTCAACACCGTTGATTTTTGCCGCCATTGCGTGACGTTCAATGCCTGTCAGTGATGGATTCAACAGGTAATTGTCTTTCTGCGCGAGCAGAGAATATGCGCTCACCTTTAAATCTTTGTCAAACATTGGAACTAAGGAAACTAACATGCCTTGTCCTCCTTTTCATAACATGTGATACTAAAATTCTGCGTTCTTTGGTGTTCTAGGGAAAATCTGCACGTCACGGATGTTTGCCATTCCGGTAACATACATGATGATGCGTTCAAATCCGAGGCCGTAGCCCGAGTGATATACGCCGCCGTATCTGCGAAGGTCGAGATACCACCAGTAGTCTTCTTCTTTGAGGCCGAGCTCCTTCATTCTCTTTACGAGAACGTCGTAACGCTCTTCTCTCTGCGAGCCGCCAATGATTTCACCTACGCCCGGTACCAGCAGGTCGCAAGCCGCAACCGTCTTTCCGTCATCATTCATTCTCATATAGAATGCCTTTATGTCCTTTGGATAGTCTGTTACAAACAGCGGCTTTTTGAATATCTCCTCGGTAAGGTATCTTTCGTGCTCTGTCTGGAGATCGATTCCCCATTCAACCGGGTACTGGAATTCCTTGCCGCTCTTCTTTAAAAGCTCTACCGCTTCGGTATAGGTCACTCTGCCAAAGTCGGCATTTACGATTGAGTTCAGTCTCTCAAGGAGCCCCTTGTCCACGAAACTGTTAAAGAACTCCATCTCTTCAGGGCAGTTTTCAAGGACATCGCGGATGATGTATTTAATCATTTCCTCGGCGATAACCATATTGTCCTCGAGGTCTGCAAATGCGATTTCAGGCTCAATCATCCAGAACTCGGAAGCATGGCGCGCCGTGTTTGAGTTTTCTGCGCGGAATGTCGGTCCGAATGTGTAGATGTTGCGGAAAGCCAGTGCCATAATTTCACCCTCGAGCTGGCCCGATACGGTGAGGCTGGTCTGCTTGCCGAAGAAGTCCTGGCTGTAATCGATTTCGCCGCTTTCAGTGCGAGGCGGATTGTTCAAATCGAGAGTTGTAACCTGGAACATCTCGCCTGCGCCCTCGCAGTCGGAGCCTGTAATCAGCGGAGTGTGTACATATACAAAGCCTCTGTCCTGGAAAAACCTGTGGATTGCATATGCTATCTGTGAGCGCACTCTGAATACCGCAGAGAATGTGTTGGTTCTCGGTCTGAGGTAAGCCTTTTCTCTGAGGAATTCGAGGGAGTGGCGTTTTTTCTGAAGCGGATAGTCGGCATCGCAGTCGGCGAGGATTTTGATTTCCTGTGCCTTTACTTCGAACGGCTGCTTTGCTTCCGGTGTCAGGACGAGCTTTCCGTGAACCTCAAGTGCAGCGTAAATCGGTGCCTTTGCGATTTCGTCAAAATTATTGATGATGTCGGCCTCATAAACTATCTGAACGGACTTAAAAAATGTACCGTCATTGAGTTCGATAAATCCGAATTTGTTAGAGTTTCGGTTGGTTCTGACCCAACCTCTGACAACAATATCCCGGTCTGCGTACTCATCGGTACATCTGAATAGCTTTTTGATTTCTACATCTTTCATTTTGATAAATCTCCTTGTATGTAAATTATATTATAGTATTCCACAATACATTCCATAATATTGTAACATCTCTGCGCTTTATTTGCAAGGCAAAATGGGCTTTTCGGGTATTCGCTTTGGTAATTGAAAAACACTTTGCGATTGTATATAATTATTTTTATAAATCTCGAAAGGAAAAAACCTTTTTAATGAAGCTGATCATTGCAGAAAAACCTATGCTCGCCAGGGCCATCGCCGCCGCAATCGAAGGCAGCAGCGTAAACAAGGACGGCTATGCCGTAAAGGGCGAATACGCAATAGTTGCGGCCTTTGGTCACCTGCTGACTCTGAAGGAGCCCGAAGACTATGATGCGGAAGTATACGGCCGCTGGAGTCTCGAGGCTCTCCCTATCTTTTTTGAGGACTGGGGCAAAAAGCCGGGCGAAGGCAAAGAAGACAGACTTAATCTGATTGGCAGGCTCCTCGGCGAGGCCGAATGCGTCATCCACGCAGGCGACCCTGACGACGAAGGACAATACCTGATTGACGAGATTCTGCAATGGTTCAAATACAGCGGTCCTGTCTACCGGCTTTCTACAGGAGACACCACAGAGGCCGCACTTCGGAAAGCGCTCGCTAACCTGAAGGACAACAAAGAGTTCGAAAACTACGGTTGGTCCGCCCATGCGCGCTCTGTGGCGGACATCATGGTGGGCTACAACTTTTCGCGCTACTTTTCGCTGAAGAACCCCCACGTAAAAATGCTGACGGTTGGGCGCGTACAGACCCCTACGCTGGGGCTTGTCGTAACCAGAGACCTCGCCATCGAAGACCACACCAAGCAGCGCTACTTCATCATCGGTGCCGACCTGACCGTGCAAGCGGCAGACGGCAAAAGAAAAACCGTCCACACCGTGTTTGAGCCCGCAAAGGACGACCCGAATCTCGAAGATGGCCGCATCTGCGACGAAGACTACGCCGCAGAGACGGTCGACGCGCTGAAGGGAAAGAGCTTTGACGGCGTGAAAGTCGAAATGAAGCAGCTTACGGAGCAGCCACCGCTGCCGTTTAACCTTGTAAAGCTGCAGACTTACTGCTCGGCAAAGTTTGGCTATGAGCCCGGGCAGGTTCTCGAAATCACCCAAAGTCTCAGAGACAAGCACAATGCCATCACATACAACCGTTCCGACTGCCAGTATCTGTCGGAGGAGCAGTTCAAAGAGTCGCCTGGCACCGTAAGACAGGTTATGGCAAATCTCTCAAATGACCCGGCGGGAAAGATTTTCGCCCGCCTTCCTATAGACACCGGCCTGCACAGCAAGGCATTTAACGACAAGTACATCTCGGCGCACACTGCGATAATCCCGCAAAACCGAAAGCTCGACATCACCCGGCTTACCGAGGAAGAGCGGAACGTATATCTCGCCATCGTCAAGTACTTTATGGCGCAGTTTCTACCACCGGCGCAGAAAGAACGCACCACGCTGGAGGCAGCGGTCGAGGGAGGAATGCTTCGCGCGGTTTCGACAAAAATCACAAGTGAGGGCTTCCTGAAGCTGATCAGACAGTCTGCAGGCGAGCAGGGCAGCGAGCAGGAGGAGGAAAATGAGCTCTCAAATATAGAGCCGGGGACTTACAGTGCGGCTTGCACAAAGGCGGGTGCAGAAGCTAAAGAGACAAAAGCGCCGCCCCGCTACACAAAGGCTTCGCTGAACGAAGACATGACGCGAATCGCACGCTATGTGACAGATCCCCGCGCAAAGGAGCTGCTGCTCGCAAAAGATAGGGAAAAGAAAGGCGAAAACGGAAGCATAGGAACTTCCGCAACGCGTTCGACAATCATAGATAATCTCGAAGCGCGCGGTTTTATCGAGAGTCGCGGAAAGCAGATACGCTCAACGGTTCTGGGGCGTGAGCTCTATCGGATACTTCCGGAGGAGCTGAAAAAGCCTGACATGACAGGCTACTGGTGGGCGGTTCAGCAGGAAATTCAGGATGGCGAAGTGCCTTGGACCGACCTGACAGACAGTGTCTTTGAGATGATTCAAAAGGTGCTTGGTACAGAATATCCAAAGGTGGATGCGTATCATGTGCCGGAAAGTATGAGGCGCGGCAAGCTGCTTCTCGGGGCTTGTCCACGCTGCGGCCGTGATGTCGTGGAGGGAACAAACGGCTTCGGATGCAGCGGCTACGCGGACGGTTGCAGGTTTGTCATCTGGAAGACCGCAAAATCCGGCATGATGAGCCATGTGGAGGTAACCGCCGATATGGTTCATAAATGGCTTTCGGGCGGCTTTGAGGATGCCGAAAGGACTGTTTTCGAGAAGTCGCAGGGGAGTGCCAAAGGCAGTGGGAGCAGCGATGTCGGTGAAGCCCAGATGTCGTTTAATGCCGTACTCGAAGAGGCTTCGGAGGCTTCAAAGGGTGCAGGGGCCGAAAGGTCTTCGGTAATCCACCGTTCAAACGAAACGGTATTTATAAAGAGACTTTACTCGGAAAAGAGTCGGAAGACTTATCCGGGAAAGGTGTATTTGGTAGATGACGGGCCGGGTTCGCAGTACGGTGCTTCCTTTGGGCTTGAAGAAATAGTAAATGAGCCGCCAAAGGCTCTTGGCAAATGCCCTCGCTGCGGCTGCGATGTCGTTGAGGGAAAAAGCGGCTACGGATGCAGCGGTTATAAGGAAGGATGCAAGTTTGTCATCTGGAAAAAAGCAAAATCCGGTATGATGAGCAAGGCAAAGGTGACGCGAGGAGCAGTTAAAAAGCTGCTGCGGAGCGAATGGATTGCCGATGAGGCGGAGGGCGCACCTGAAGGCAGGCGGCGCACCGCGGACACCGTTCACATGCGCAGGCTCTATTCGTCCGCAAAGGATAAGATCTACAGCGGAGACGTCTTCCTCTATGATGACGGGCCGGGTTCGCAGTACGGTGCTTCCTTTGGGCTCGCAGGCATATCAAACGACGGCCCGGAGGTCCTGGGAAAATGTCCTCGCTGCGGGAAAGACGTGACTGAAACCAGACTCGCCTTTAGCTGCAGCGGCTTTAGAGACGGCTGCAAGTTTGCAATCTGGAAAAACTCCAAGATGAAGCTGCTCGCAAATGTTACCTTTACCAAAACCGATGCGAAGAAATTTCTGGCGGGAAAGGCCGTCACAAAAAGCAAGCTCGTCGATAAAAAGGGCAATATCTTCAAGGCGGATTTAGTTATGGTCGAGGAGGCGGACAATCCTTACGGTCCCGTTTACCGTGTGGTTGAAGGCACCGAGGTGATTTTGGAGGTGAATTTGGGGACAGGCACCAAAGTGGAAAAAAAGC
>DGGP01000036.1 GCA_002392265.1 Firmicutes bacterium UBA3871
TGGGGACAGGCACCAAATTCGCCTTTTTTCTAATTTGGTGCCTGTCCCTAAATTCGACTTTTGTCCCTAAATTCGACTTTTGGGAAGTTTGGGGACAGGTCTCAAATATTAACTTTATATATTATGGTGCGGCTCACTCCGGTGAGCCTTTCTATTTGCGAAACGGTAATTCCCAGGTCTCTCATCTCTCTGATGTAATCATTTCTTTTTTTTATGCTCATTTCCCTGATAATTGTCGGCGAAGACAGATTGAACTTATTGCACAGAAACTGTGCTACACGTTCATCACTCCCCCGAAGGCATGTGTCAACATCCATTCCTATAATATCGTCTTCACAGCTCAGAAACTCATAAAAGGCATTGAATCCGCCCAGAATTTCCAATGCATACCCGGTTTCGACAAAACTTTTCTTTCCCTGCGCGCTTTCCCTGTAATCATCAAAGCTGCTCCAGGCATAAGCGTCAAAACGCGTAATATGGGCATTGTCGGGGTTTCTATGGATGTACCTGAGCACGCTCAAGTAATAGCTTTGATCGTAAATTGCCTCACTTTTGAATCTTCCCTGAAAGAGCGACCCACTGCGCTCATATTTAAAATTAAAGTAGGCCGCATAGCCCGCCGTAAGCTTGTGCATAAACTCGCTAAGGCAGTTTCCTTCATCTTTCACCAGCAGATGAACGTGGTTTGTCATCAAACAGTAAGCATGCAGCTGCACGTCAAACTTCTCAACACACTCCGCAAGCATATCAATAAACTTCAACTTATCTCTGATATCCTCGAATACAATCTGACCGCCATTCCCTTTAATCATTACGTGACTAAACTCTGCTTTGCTGTATTTTCTCGGTAACCTTGGCATAATATCCTCCTTTTGAAACTATTTTTTACCTTAATTTACCAGTTGCATTCTTATTTTACATTTATTTCCAGATTCCGTCAACTCTTTTTTTACATTTTTTTCCATAATCAGACCCATAACCACGCTCGCAACCGAACCCGCAACCAAACCCATAAAAAAACCGGCGCAAACTCCTGCGTCGGCTAAAAACATCTCTATTTTATAATTCTATTTTATAATTCTATTTTATAATTCTATCCGCTATATTGTTGAAATTCTCGGTAATATAGCTGTCGCTCTTGCAAACGATCGGCACACCGTTGTTTGCGGCGATCATAATATTCTCGTCGTACTGGATAAATCCGTAAAGCTCGGACTTTATCATCTCGTTTATTTCGCTCACCGTCGGTGCCAAACCGGCGCTCATTACTTCGCCAATCACCTTGTTCACTACGTAGCCACGCTCCGTAATGCCCAGCTGGGCAAGGGCTGAGTCAGCCATATCAGCATCGCGTAAGGCTGCGTACTCCGGCACTGTCACAAGCACCGCACTGTCTGCGCCCGCTGCAGCAAGCACAAAGCCGTCGTCTATGCCGGACGGTGAGTCTATCAGCACATAGTCGAAGCTTGCCTTCAGCTTGTCGCAGAGGACTTGCATGTGGAGCGGCGTGATGTTGCCGTCGTCGCGGTGTGGCGGTGAAGGCATCAGATAGAGGTTGTCGAAGCGCTTGTCTCTGATCAGAGACTGCTTGATCCGACACACTCCGCTTACTGCGTCGGAAACGTCGTAGACCACGTTGTTTTCTAGGCCGAGATACAGATCGAGGTTTCGAACGCCCATATCCATGTCTATTAAAGCTACGCTGTAGCCCCGAAGTGCCAGAACGGCGCCGAGATTGGTCACGAAGACGCTTTTCCCCGTGCCACCCTTTCCTGAAGCTATCACGATTACTTTACCCATAAGATTTCTCCTGAACTATTTTTTCAATGCTAACATTATACCATAGCACGCGCAAATTTAGCCTGTTTTTTTTCGGACCTGTCCCAAAATTAGAAAAAATTCCAATTTGGTGCCTGTCCCCAAATTCACCTGAGCTGGGTGGTTAGTGCGAAGTCGGTATAACTTTTATTGAGCTGAAGGTATTTGCCGATTACTTCGCGCACTGCCGGTGCTGCGTAGCCTCCAGTACCGCCCTGGAACACTAGGCAGGCAACGGCGATTTTCGGATTCTCGGCAGGTGCGAGGGCGATTACCCACGCAAAGTTGTCGTATTCCGATTTCCACTGGTTGATTCTGGCCTGGTTCACACTGCCGCCGGAAAGGTTGATAACAGCCTGATCGACCGCAGCGTTACGGTTTGAATATCTGTCCGCTTCCTCGGTCATCAGACGCTTCATTTCGTCCTCGACCATATCCCAGGTAAGCGAGCTGTTTAGCTGCTTCAGGTGCTCCTGAATATATACTGTCTCGTCAGCCGGCTGGATTACGCCCGACTTTTCGGCCGTTCCCGTCTTTGCCGCAACGCTGACAGGGAAGCCGCCGAACACGCCGCGAAGCGAACCCTTGCTGCCTGTTGCAACGAGCTTCATTCCATCGATTATGTCATTTAAATGCTCCTCGGAAATGTCAACCTGAACAGGCTCGCCTTTCTGAGTGTGACCCTTGCCTTCTATGCTTTTAACCACAGAAACCTGATTTCGCAGACCGCCGTTACCGATTGTAGCGGCATAGTTTGCCATCTGAAGTGGCGTATAGGAATTTTCGCCCTGTCCGATAGCGATATTCAGCTCATCACCGAGAGTCCACTGCGCCTGGTTGAAATAACTGAACTTGCAAAGATCCGCAACCTTTTCGACTTCGCTGTCCATGATACCGCACGCCGGAAGTCTTTCGATGATTTCCGTACGCGAAGGATTCTCCTCCGCCCAGTTCACGATTTCCGTCGCATAGTCGTTCAAAAGAGTCTTGTCTTTGCAGACCTCAGGCTTGAAATAGTCCGCGGCATTCCAGACCAGAACATTCTTGAGAGCTGCCTTTGTGCGCTCCATCTTCTTTTCAGCCGACGGAACGCTGGTAATTGTCTCTGTAATCTCAATTCCGGTATTAAGACCCAGACCGTACTGCTGCGCATATTCCATGATCTTGTCAATGTTCATTTCATATCCGAGCGATTTGCCTGTATAGTGGTCCTTTCCGGTCGCAACATCGTAGAAATAGTAATTGCACGAAACCTCGAGAGCATGCGCAAGATCGAGGTAGCCGTGACTGCCGCGGCTGCGGTTCCAAATCAGACAGCCGTAGGTCCTGTTTCCGACCTGAATGTAGCCGCCGTCATAGAGCTTTTTCGAAGGATCGAGCCCTGCCGCAAGCGCAGCTGTTGCCGTAACCGGCTTGAACGTCGAACCCGGCTGTACCGCAGTACGACAAGCAATATTGTAAAGAGGCGCAGGCGAAAGAGCATCGCGCAGATTTTTGCGCTGCAGCGTTGCCCAGTCGGCACTGCTGATACCGGTCGCGAACAGATTCGGGTCGTAGTCGGGATAGCTGGCCATAGCAAGCACATCGCCCGTCTCAACCTCCACCGCCACGATAGCGCCCACATTTGCATTTTTGTAAGCCGTGCCATACTTGTAGCTGCCGTACTCACTTGTGAACGTGCCCGCAGTCTGTATTGCGTTAAGCTGGCGCTCAAGCGCATCTTCGGCAGTCTGCTGCAAGTCGAGGTCGATGGTGAGATATACGTTGTCGCCCTTTTTCGGCTCGGAATAGCTGACTTCACGAACAAATTCGCCATAGGCGTTGACCTGTACCACGCGCACGCCGTCGCTGCCCTTCAGCGTCGATTCGAACACGCTCTCAATACCGTCCTGACCGACAAGGTCGTTACTGTTGTAGCCCAGCTCGTCGACATAGTGAGCCTTGTCGCGCTCACTGATTTTGCCGAGGTACCCTACTATATGGGACGCTGCATTGCCGTTTGGATAGTACCTGATGGTATCCGATACGGCTTCTACCCCCGGCAGCGAATCGCTCATTTCCTCGAGCATTATGATGGTTCTGTCGGAAACATCGGTCGCAATTGTCGCAGGCAGGTACTTACTGTATCCGAGCGAGGCAATTCCATTGCGAACTACGAGAATTTTACGTTTTTCATCAATGGAATAATCATCTGAAACCTCGTATTTTTCGCAAAGTGCATTGAAAGCCTCCTCGGCAGACATCTCATAGTCGAGGTGGAACTTTCCCAGAAAGCTTTCTTTATCGAGATCGTAGGTGTATTTCATGTTTTTGACGGAAATCGGAGGATAAAAACCGTAAACCGTCTGCATTTCCGCCTGGGCATCGTACTTTGAAAGACCTTCGTCGATTTCGTATTTTTTACGCAGGAAATTGAACGCCTGCTCGGCGGTATAATAGGTCGGAATACCCTGCTGAGAAAGCCATTCGTTTATCTGTCTCTGATAGGTGTATTCGTACCTGTTTCCCGTGATAATAATCGGGAATTCATCATAATATGTATCTCCGTTTGCCTCCATAATTTTTATGGTCTCGTGAGCAATACGGTTGATTTCATCGTTTTTAAGATTTGATGCGTCAAATGTAACGGCAAAGGTCTGCATATTTCCCGCAATTACCCTGCCGTATCTGTCGAGGATTTCGCCTCTCGGAGCGGATGTGTATATGCTCTTTTCGGAAATCTGAGTGGCATATGTCTCCCATTCCTCGTTTTCTACCACAGAAAGTACAAATAACCTGATAGCAAGCACTGCCATCAGGATAATCATGATTGTTACCATTTGATAATATCTTGAGTTTAGGATATTCTTCATTGATAAAATCTGTCCCTTCTGTGTTTAATAACCCTGCGGATTACTACAGCATAGAGAATGCTGACGAAAACGGCGTTCCATGCAATTTCAAGCGGCTGGCATTTAAGCATGGTCATAATGGACGTTTTATCGCCGAGCAGCCAGTATGAGCACCATGTCAGGAAATTAAATCCAAAGGTGCCGAATACCGTCATCATGAGCACTGTTCCGATGTTTTCTTTATTGAGGATTTCGCGTGAAAACATAACGCAGAGCGCGAGCACAAAATACCACATCGCCGATATGCCGACATAAGGCATATAACAAATATCGTACAACAGTCCAAAAACTACTCCCAGAACTATGCCGAAATTGTCCTGATCGTAGAGAAATGCAAAGACAATAACGAGGCAAAGTATCATGTTAGGAGTAGTTCCTAATATTGCTACCAGGTTCAGCAGACTGGCCTGGCAAAGAAAAGCCAGGAAAAATATCAGTGTTGCAAGTCTGTAGTTCATAGCAGCACCATTACTTTCTTCAGGCTGTTGAATACCACAAGCGGCTCAACTTCAATGGTTTTCAGCTGTGTGTCCTTGTTAAAGTTGATGCTTCTGACAGTTCCGATTTCTATGCCTACCGGGTAAAGACCGATTCCCGATGCAATCAGCGTATCGCCCTCGTTAATTTCGGCATCGCCCTCAAAGGTGTAGCCTGACATCATTCCGTTTCCGTTACCGGATACTATGCCCATTACATTCATATCCCTGAGGACCATGAAGGCCACGTTACTGTCGGTATCAATTATGGATACAACCTTTGAAAAGCCATTTCCCGAATCGATTACCTTTCCGACCAGTCCCTCGCCGCTTAGTACTATCGCATCCTTTTCAATGCCGCTTTCGGTTCCCCTGTCAATCGTAAAGATATTGAAATAGTGGGAGCCGTCAATAGCTATAATGTTTGCGACAACGCCGGTATATTCAGAGCCGCTCGGAACGTAATTGAGCGCAGCATAGAGATTTCTCAGCTCCTCCAGCTCCTCCTGCTGCAGCTTTAATCTGATGTTTTCATTTTTAAGCCTTGCTATTTCATCGCGCAGCTCTTCGTTTTCCTTCACTACGGACCTGAATCCGATCAGACCCTCGGCGTCCTTTTGGAATCTGCCGACAACCTGCGTTAAAGGTTTTTGGACAACAGAATTAGCAGTCTGAACACCGCTGCTCACGATGCCCAGATTGCCCCTCGTGTACGATATTAAAGTTATTATACAAAACACTAAAATCACTGATGCAACTACCATCAGGAGTTTGTGATTTCTAAACCAATTTAACATCTTTTCTATCTGTACTTTTGCTGAAGCTTGTTGCTGGCATATCTCTTCAGCTTTTCAACATCCTTCAGGCTGATGCCTGTTCCGAGTGCCACTGCTTCGAATGCATTTTCAGCAAGCTCAACATGCATGCCGGTCTGCTCTTCAATCAGAGCGTCAAGGCCTTTGATCATACCGCCGCCACCCGAAAGCACCAGACCGTTTAATGTGATGTCCGCTGCGATCTCAGGAGGTGCCTTTTCAAGTGTGGACTTGATACCGTCAACTACGATATCGACAGATTCCTGAAGAGCGTAGAAGAGGTCGCGGCTGGAAACCTGAATGACCTTCGGAAGGCCTGTCGCCAGATCTCTGCCTCTGGCTTCCATAGTTTCGAGCATCTCGCCACCCTCGGAGTCGTGTGGCACCATAGCACAGCCGATGTTGATCTTCAGCTCCTCCGCAGTTCTTTCGCCGATCAAAAGACCGTAAGCCTTTCTCATGTAAGCCACAATCGCCTCATTGAATTTGTCGCCGGCGTGACGGATTGAAGTCGAAGCAACGATGCCGCCAAGCGCTATAATAGCGATGTCGGTGGTACCGCCGCCAATGTCCACAACCATGCAGCCCATAGGCTCATCAATAGGCAGTCCGCAGCCGATTGCCGCTGCCATAGGCTCTTCGAGTATATATACCTCTCTGGCTCCCATAGCTCTGACTACTTCTTCTACCGCGCGCTTTTCTACTTCTGTAACGCCGCTCGGTACGCCTACCACTACTCTGAGTTTTGTGCTTCTATTTTTCGAGAGAGCTCTTGCGATAAACTCCTTGAGCATCTCTGCGGTCATATCGAAATCGGAAATAACTCCGTCCTGAAGCGGTCTGACAACAGTGATGCTGTCAGGCGCCTTTCCGAGCATCTGCTTTGCAGGTACTCCGACTGCTATGATTTTGCCGGAGTAATTGTCTCTCGCAATTACAGACGGCTCATTTACTACAATTCCCTTGTCTACAATATAGATGAGCGTATTAGCTGTACCCAAATCTATACCCATGTCCTTTGTAAATCCAAAAAACATATAGTTTGCCTCCAATTTTTCATAATTATAATAAGTTATGTACCCAACCCGAACTATTATTATAGCATTATATTATCCCTTTTGCAATTGCTTATAGGCTGTTTGTTACATCAAGTGCCTCGGTCAGCTTTATTTCTTTATGTCTTTCCATAAAATAATTCAGCGTGAAATCATTTGCAAACAGAATGATAGGTCGCTCAAAATGGTCGTAAGCCAGCATGCACCGGCTGTCAATTGCATCCTTTACGAGCCCCTCCTGCTCCGAATCTACCCATCTGGCCAGTCTGAAATCAAGCGGATTAATGCGTATTTCCGCATTGTATTCGTTTTTCAGCCTGTATTCGAAAACCTCAAACTGAAGCTGTCCCACCGCACCGATTATTATCTCGTTGTACGCATTGTGGTAAACCTGGACCGCACCCTCCTGGGCCAGCTGCTCCACACCCTTTTGGAACTGCTTTACCTTCATCGTATCCTTTGGCGAAACCATCGCGAAAAGCTCCGGCGGGAATGTCGGAAGCGGCTCAAAGAACAGCAGCTCGCGCGTAGTGGTCAGTGTGTCGCCCACCTGATAGTTTCCCGTATCGTATATTCCGATGATGTCGCCCGCAAAAGCGGTGTCGACATTCTCTCTTTCATTTGCCATCAGCATGATGGACTGGGCGATCTTCACTTCCTTGCCGGTGCGTGACAGAGTAGCGCTCATGCCGCGTGTGAATGTGCCGGAGCAGATTCTGAAAAAGGCGAGCCTGTCTCTGTGCGCCGGATTCATGTTTGCCTGAATCTTGAAGATGAAGCCGCTAAAGAAATCTTCCGTCGGCAGAACTTCGCCCATCGTGGTCTTGCGCGCGCCCGGTGCCGGCGACATTTCGAGGAAGTGCGTCAGGAAAGGCGTTACGCCAAAGTCAGCAAGCGCTGAGCCAAAGAAGACCGGCGACAGCTTGCCTGCCGCAACCTTTTCCATGTCAAGCTCGTTTCCCGCGCCGTCCACCAGCTCGATTTCATCGCGCAGCTCTGCAAGCGTTGCGGGGCTGAGATATTCCTCGAGCTCACTGCCAAATACGCCATCCTTTCCAAGCTGCAGCGTCACGTTCTGCTTGTAGAGATATACCGTGTTTTTGAGTCTGTCATAGATGCCGTGAAAATTGAGTCCGCTGCCTATCGGCCAGGTTACCGCAGCGCTCGGAAGTCCGAGGACATCCTCGAGCTCCTGCATGAGGTCGAGCGGATTTTGTGCCTCTCTGTCAAACTTGTTCATAAAGGTGAAGATTGGAATTCCCCTCATGCTGCAGACCTTGAAGAGTTTTTTGGTCTGAGCCTCGATACCCTTCGCACCGTCGATAACCATTACCGCGCTGTCAACGGATGTGAGTATCCGGTATGTATCCTCACCGAAATCGTTATGGCCCGGCGTGTCCATGATGGATATAACCTTGCCTTCGTATTCGAAATGCATTACCGATGATGTTACGGAAATGCCTCTCTGCTTTTCTATTTCCATCCAGTCGGATGTGGCGAACTTTGCGTTGCGGCGTGCCTTTACGGTACCCGCTTCTCTGATGGCGCCTCCGTGAAGAAGCAGCTTTTCAGTCAATGTCGTCTTTCCTGCGTCAGGATGTGAGATGATGCCGAATATTCTTCGGCGGTTTATTTCTTCTTGTCGTGAAGCCATTTAATAATAAGTAACCTTTCCTAGTATTAACTCTGTCGTTTTGCAAGCCCCCGATTTAGAGCTCGTGCATAAAGAGTCCCGAACCAAGTTTAGGCTCAAACCATGTTGACTTTGGCGGCATAACCATGCCGTTGTCCGCAACGCTGAGAAGATCCGAAATGTCCACAGGATAAACCGCGAATGCGAGCTGCATGTCGCTTTCCGCTCTGCGCTTTAACTCGCCGAGGCCTCTGATGCCGCCGACAAAGTCAATTCTCTTGTCCGTGCGCGGATCTGCGATTCCGAGCACCGGTGCGAGCAGATTTTCCTGCAGAATGGATACATCGAGACTGCCGATTGCATCATCGGGGATGATTGAAGGCGCAGCTTCGAGTTTGTACCAGTGGCCATCCAAATACATTGAAAAAATATGCTTTGCCTCAGGCCTGTAGGTCTCAGTGCCCATGTCAGTTACGGTAAAGCCTGCCTTTTCGGTTGCCTTCAGGAATTCTTCCTTTCCGAGTCCGTTTAAATCCTTTAATACTCTGTTGTAGTCAAAAATCTTAAGGTCATTATCCGGGAAGATTACAGCCATGAAATAGTTGAATTCTTCATCGCCGCTGTAATTCGGATTTTCCTCTCTTCTCTTCATGCCTACCTTGCACGCCGATGCCGATCTGTGGTGGCCGTCTGCGATGTAGAGTGCGGGCACCTCGGCAAAGAGGTCACTCAGGTTCTTTACGAGCGCGTCGTCCTCGATAACCCAGAGGGTGTGGGAAATTCCGTCGCTTGTCTTTGCGTCGTACTCCGGAGAGTTGGCATTCATGTAGCCCTCAACGAGAGTGCGGATACGCTTGTCGTCCCTGTAAGTCAGGAATACCGGCTCCGTGTCGGCATTGCAGATGTCGAAATGGTTGATTCTGTCAATTTCCTTTTCAACTCTGGTCTTTTCATGCTTTTTGATTATGTTGTTCTGATATTCATCAACGGATACGCAGCCGACGATTCCCGTCTGAACGCGTCCGTCCATAACCTGCTTGTATATGTAAAGCTTTGGCCTGTCTTCTCTGATGAAAACGCCGTCTTCGAGATTCTTTGCAATATTGCTCTTTGCCTTTTCATAAACGCTTTTATCGTAAGCATCCACATCGTCAGGCAGGTCGATTTCTGCCCTGCAGATGTGCAGAAAGCTGTAAGGATTGCCCTTTGCCATCTCTTTTGCTTCTTCTCTGTTCATTACATCGTACGGCAGAGAAATAACCTTGTCTGCGTACTTTGCTGCCGGTCTGACAGCTCTGAATGGTCTGACTATCGACATCTCAATTTTCCTCCGTAATTTTGCTGATAATAAACTCCGTAACCTCTTCGATACTCATTTTCGTCGTATCAACCTCGAGGGCGTCGTCAGCCCTGCGAAGAGGTGTTACTTTTCTGGTTGTATCGTTATGATCCCTCTGGTTCATCTCCTCGAGAACCTGCTCGAAGGTCGTCTTTTCTCCCTTTGCGGTAAGCTCGGCGAATCTTCTTTTCGCCCTCTCCTCGCTGCTCGCCGTAAGGAAGAATTTATACTTCGCCTTTGGGAACACTACCGTACCTATGTCTCTGCCGTCCATCACGACAGATTTGCTCTCGCCCATGGCTTGCTGCAGTGCGACAAGCTTTTTCCTGACCTCCGCTATTGCCGAGCAGTCGCTGGCAAGCATGCTGATTTCGGGCGTGCGAATGACAGAGCTGACATCACTACCGTCGAGCAAGGTCTTTCCTCTGTCAAAATCTATTTCCGTGCTGCAAAGAAGCGCATCAAGCTGCGCAGGATCGTGCATGTCGATGCCCTTTTCGCGAATCTTGTAGCCAAAGGCTCTGTACATTGCGCCTGTATCAATGTAGTCGATGCCAAGCTCCTTTGCCAGGGCCTTTGCTATTGTTGATTTACCGCTTCCTGCAGGTCCGTCTATTGCTATCTGATATATTTTTTCCATTTTTCCTGTCCCTACTTATTATCGGTTTTGCCGGTCTTTTTCTTGTTTCCGAGCAGCTTTTCGATTTCAGCCACAAATGTGCTGACATCGGTAAACTGCCTGTAAACCGACGCAAAGCGAACATACGCAACCTCATCGACGCGCTGGAGCTGTTCCATAATAAGCTCTCCTATGAATGTTGACGGAACTTCCTTTTCCATCATATTGTTCAGACCACGTTCTATTTCCGATACAATGTGGTCTATTTCATCAGCGGTAACAGGTCGCTTTTCGCAGGCCTTTATGATACCGTTCATAACCTTGTTTCTGTCAAAGGCTTCGCGACTGCCGTCCTTTTTAACCACCATGAGTACCATCTCTTCGATTTTCTCGTAGGTGGTGAATCTTTTCCCGCATACATCACATTCTCTGCGGCGCCTGATTGCATGGCCTTCTTCGGTATGTCTCGAATCGATTACCTTTGTATCCTCATTTTCACAAAACGGGCACTTCATTCATATTCCTCCTTTGTTAACAGTAATACTTGGCAGAGATATTATACTACATATTGTGTATTCCGTCAAAATAAAAGATTTTATTGTGTTTTGGCAAAAATGTTGAAATTTCAAAGGAAAAAGACCCGAGTGGACTCGGATCTTTCTTAGAAGGTAATATAAAGTGTAAACATCGGGAATCCGGTACGCCTGCGGACGGCCCACAGGCGTACCTGCTCATCGCAACGCTTTCAATACATTACAATTTGCTGTTTCCCCACTAACACTATTTTACAGTTTTATATACTTTATATGCTTTATTTGCTTTATATGCTTTCCTTGAAAAGGGTTATTGCGTCAACAACCTTTCCATAATCGGTGCCTACCTTTTTTGTCAGAGCCTCTATTTCATGCTGCGGAGTCGGCTCCTTGCCCGGACGAAGCGCATCAGTCAAAAGACTGGTCGATTCATAAAGCCGGGTAAAGCTGAAATTCTGCGCAATGCCCTTTAGAGTATGTGCCGCTCTGAAAGCGGTGTCATGGTCACCTGTGTTTAAGGATTCACATATTTTCTTATAGCTGTCATCGTCCAGAAACCTCAGTATGAACTTGATTATTCTGTCTTCGGTGAGCAGCCTGGAATAGACGTCGTCGTAGTCGCCTCCCAGCTTGTCATAACATTCTCTGACGGACACAGTCATAACGCTTCCTCCTACAATATGCATTATACAAAAGCAACCGCATTAGAACCGCATTAAAAGTGCACCGAAAGTGCATTAAATGTTATTTTTTTTCATATCAAAACGCCCTGCCATATAATCCGCCCAAACATACTGCGCCATGTATTCGCCCATATAGGTCCTGGCTGCTTCCTCGCTGCCTGCCATATAGTCAAAATAGTCACAGGATAACTTGTCCGGAACAACTGCAATGGTCCCGCGGGCTTTGGAAAGGACATCTCCGCACCCTACTTCATTAAGGGTGTGCGAAAGATCCGAAACCAGAGTCCTGAGCTGGCTTTGAAGAGACTCGCTGTCTTTGCGGTCCTCATAAAGCACTGCAACCAGCTCTCTGACCGTAACCGCCACACCGCGTCTGTGAATCAGGTAGGCGAGCAGTTCCTTTGATTTTGAGTATTTAAACTTCAAAGGAACATCCTTGTAGAATATGTCAAAATTGCCAAAGCACTGCGCTCTGAGCGGCTTTAAGCCGTGTTTTGCTTTTGAGCTCAGCTTTTCTATGTATGCAATTTCTTTCCTGACAGACTCCACCGATGCAGGCTTTAGAATATAACCTGCAGCATGGACTTTGAACGCATCCAGTGCAAACTCGGTCGAACCTGTTACGAAAACCACATGGCAGTCCTCCTGCAAATTCGATATTTCCTCTGCCAGCTTTAATCCGTCCATGTAACTCATCAGGATATCCAAAAATGCAATATCCGCGTGATTGTCCTTTAACCAGGAAAGCGCTTCTTTTGAACTTTTGAAGGGTACAACTTCATCAATTTCCGGCGTGTCGCTCAGGATTAAGGTTAAATAATCTAACGAAATGGGCTCGTCGTCAACTGCGATGACTCTCATAATATCCTCCGCACATCAAAATATACGTATCAAATGATTACACGAATATAGTATCACGGATTTTCCGCGATTTCAACAAAATATTCAGAAATTACTGTATCTTTCCATTCTCAATTATATAATCCATTACCTTTTCGAGGTAAATATCTGTAATTATATATTTGCGGGAATATAATTCCTCAACTGTCATCTTGTATTGATCCTCAAACTCCTGCTCGGATTCAAAGCCCTGCTCTTTGATAATATCATCGATTGCCTTGCTGTATTCCTCATCGGAAACGGTCATGCCCTGCTCACGAGCTATGTAAAAGAGCAGCATCTCGTTTTTAACGACTTCCTTTGCATAGTTTTCGATTTCTTCGTTCAGCTTTGCCTCATCCATCCCCATAATGCTCATATAATCATTTAATGTGTAGCCGAACTGAGATGCAGTGCTTGAAATGTACTGGCGATAACGATCCATTTCTTCCTTTAATTCCTTTGACGGATAATCAAGAGCATCGCTCTTTTCCACAAGCTGCTGCCAGATTGCATTGTTTCTGTCGTGCTCTGCCTTTTCCGTCGCTTCTTTAAGAAGCTCGTCATAAACTGTAGCCTCATAGTCGTTTAAGCTTTCGCAGCTGCTGACGGACTTCACCCAATCGAGATCGTAATCAGGGATGTGCTTTAATTCCTTTGTGTGAATTGTAACCGTGAATTGACAGTCCTTGCCTGCAAGGTCTGTGCTGCCGTAATTGTCAGGGAAGCGTAAATCAAGCACAACGGTGCTGCCCACCTGTGCGCCCACGAGGCCTGCTTCAAAGCCGTCAATGTAGCCTGCGCTGCCGACTATGATGTCTACGCCTTGGTTCTGGCTGTTGCCGCCTGCGAACTCTTCGCCGTCAATTGTGCCGACATAGTCGATATTGATGGCATCTCCGCTTGCAACGGTGCCTGTAGTGACAGTCTCAGTCTCTGCATCAGCTTCGCGGCGGGAGTCAATCTCTGCCTTGATGTCGTCAGCTGTGACGCTTACATCAATTGGGCTTATCTGAATGCCTGTGTAGTTTGCGGGGACGATGTAGTTTGAAAGGTCGTAATCGTAAATCCCGTCGCTGCCGGATTTGCCGCAGCCTGTCAGGCAAAATACCATCAGCGTGCAAAGTGCGAGTAGGCTGACTAATATCTTCTTTCTCATAAACTTATTTTCCTCCATATTGTCAAAACCTCCTCGGGCTTGCCACCTGAGGAGGTCAAAATAATCTATTTACTTTAATGCTGCCTTTGCCTTTTCGCAGAGTGCTGTGAAGCCTGCTGCATCATAGATAGCCATTTCGGAAAGCATCTTTCTGTTGATTTCGATGCCTGCCTTGTTGAGGCCGTCGATGAGTCTGCTGTAGGAAAGGTCGTTCATTCTTGCTGCTGCGTTAATACGAGCAATCCACATCTGTCTGAACTGTCTCTTCTTTAATTTGCGGCCAATGTATGCGGATCTTAAGGATCTCATTACTGCAGGGTTAGCTGCTTTGAATATAGTGTGCTTTGAGCCGTAAAAGCCCTTTGCCATCTTTAATATTTTCTTATGTCTCTTGTGAGCGTTCAAGCCCTTCTTTACTCTTGCCATTATTCATTACCTCCTATTTACCCATTGATCTTAACATTCTCTTTAAGTCTGCGCTGGTGAGAGTAGTAGCCTTTCTGAGGCCTCTCTTTCTCTTTGCGGTCTTCTTTGTAAGAAT
>DGGP01000053.1 GCA_002392265.1 Firmicutes bacterium UBA3871
TTCCCGAAGTATCATCTCATCCATACCCAGAACCGCATTGATAGGGGTTCTGATTTCATGAGACATCTGGGCGAGGAACTTTGATTTTGCCTGATTTGCAAGCTCCGCATCCTCTTTTGCCTCTTTAATCTGATCGTACTGTCTGTTTATCACGGCCATGTTTCCCATTTTTGCCACCAGCCATGCCAAAAACAGCAGCAAAAGAGAAAGATTGATTGCCAGATAAACCTTGTAATATGTGTGCTCGTAAAGCTTTGCTTCTTTATGAATCAGGAAAACCTTTTCCTTTTTAACTACCTCGCCGTTATCGCTTAAAACCTGAACGTGCAGGCTGTAGTTGCCGAAAGGCAGCGAAGGATAATAGATTTCGCCGAGCTCGGACTGACGCATTGTTATACCCTCGTCATCAACACCGTCAAGCACCACGTGCACGAGAGGATCCGATACGGTATAGTTCAGTATTACAGGTGTGAAACGGACTGCGCCCGCACCCGCAGGAATATTGTATATTCCGTTTTGAGCACTTATTTCCTTTCCGCCTTTTTTCAGGCTCTTTAATACAATCTGGTAGCGAGGGTCAAAGTCCTCGTAATCCTTCATATTCAGAACCATCACACCGTTTGTGCAGCAAAGATAAATCCTGCCGTTTGAAATACCGTTCCACGCGTTTGATGTAAGCGTCGCCGTAAGCCCTCTTTTGCGATTTAAGAGAGCATATGAATAGTCATGGTCATCTGCCACAAGCTCGCTCGCAGAGACCGCAAAAAGGCCCGCACTGGAACTGATAAATGCCCTGCCGTCATCTGTGATATAGATATCGTAGTTGTTGTTATACGGAAAATGAGTCAGCTTTCTGATAGGTGCAGCCTCAGGATCCTCTACAGTCCTGCTGTGGAAATAGAGTCCGTTGCTGGCCACATAGAGCCTGCCGCCTTCGCAAGGAACTATCTTCATAACTACGCCCGACTGGAGGCCTTCTTCGAGGCCGTAATGCTTGCGCGGTCTGCCGTCTCTGATTTCGTAGACGCCGCCGCCATCCGTTCCGACCCACAGTGTTCCGTTCGCATCTTCACATGCAGAAAGAATCTTTGCCACGCTGAGTCCGTCACCGGCGCCGATAACACGCACAACCGAATCTCCTGTGATAAAGCTGAGTCCTTCGGTCGAAGCTGCAAGCACGCTTCCGTCCCTAAGCTGCATGGTAAAGCGGAACTTTGAACCTAAAACGATGGAGTTTTCAGGATTGAATGTCGTTATCCCACCGTCGCTGTCCAGTCTGACAACTCCGACGGAGCTGTATGTGCTGATCCAGATATTACCCGCGCTATCCTTCATTATATGCCTGATGCGTTTGCCCGACAGGAAGGAAAGCCTTTCATCGCTAATCTGCTTTCCCGTATCTCTGTCCAGCTTTAGCACACCCGTGTCGGTAGCGACATAGACGCTCCGTCCGTCGATTATGACAGCGTTTACCGCATGTTCTGCTATGCCGCCTTTTCTGAACATGTCTTCAAACGGATTATAAGAAAACTTTGTGATACCCTGCTTTGTGGAGGTGAACCAGATATTTCCCTGCTTGTCTATCGTCATATCCGATATCGCCGAGTGAAAGCTTTCTGATTGCAGGTCCTGATATCTGCCGGAAAGCTGCAGAAAGCCGAATCCGGTCTCGCCGCCTATAAATAACCCGTCGAATTCGCCGTAATAGTAAATTTTATTCGGGAGCGAAAGGTTTGCAGTTCCAAGCACGCGCTCTTTTATTATTTCATCGTTTTCCAGTCGCAGAAATTCCACTCTGCCATCATTGGTTCCGACAGCAAAGCTACTGTCATCTATAGCTGTCGCGCAGTAGTACAAAATTCCCTCCTCGTCTGACTTTGAGGAAGCAATGAGCTTGTCATCCCGGATTACAAAGAATGTACCGTTTTCGGTAACACCGCAAATACCCGAATCACCGGCAGGCTCCATTGTCTCGGCAAAGGTGATGCCGTTCATGTAATAATAAACCTTTAGTCTGACATCCCCGAAAAACATCGAAACCTTTGAATCTCCTGTTCCGTCATATTTATCACGGATGACCTTGCCTTCGAGGTCCTTTACGCCGGTCGTCTGCCCTTCAACAGCTACGCGGCAGATAAATGAAGCAGTCGCAAGATAAATATTGCCCCGCTTGTCCTCCGCTATGCCTCGTATTGAGTTTGAACACAGGCCATCATCAGCGGTAATGAAATCAATATTACCGCTATAAGGATCATAGCATGCAACTCCGCTGTCGTTTGTACCTATCCAGAGGCGGCCTTTGCGGTCTGTGTAAAGTGCCAGTGCATTTGTAATCCTTTCGTCGATATTAATCTGTTCAAAGCGCGTTCCGTTGTATCTGTAAAGGCCGGAATAACCTCCCGCCCAGATATATCCGTCGCCCGTCTGTGTAATGGCATTTATTTCAGCAGAATTCAGTCCATCCTCTCCGCCGTAGAAATTCTGAGCATATTCCGAGGTGAAATCCATCTCATCCTCGGCAGCGGCATATGCCGGCAAAACCGGCTGCGCATTAATCAGCACAGAAGCAGCAAGCAGCACTGTAAGTGTCAGCGTCACGCCCTCACGGCGCAGCAGCTTAAGCACCGCCATGATTGCTATAAGCGTAAAAATTTTGTCGGGCACGTTCACTATCAGCCCGCCTGCCAGGCAGCATACCCACTTTGCGCCTATGTGCTGAGCCAGCATTTCCGAAAGGGCATCGCCCCAGAGATTGCCGGTGACTCCACCGCCAAAGATCATATTTCCCGGTAGCGCCAGAATGGCGCTGGCTACTCCTGCAAGGAACCCCGTACCGATTATTCTGAACGCGTCAATTCTGTCCTTTTTGTACATTAGCCAGCCTGCAATAATAGCTGCACCTATAGCCGGAATCGAATAGACTATGCTGCCGTAAATCAGATTTGACAGTATGGCAACTATGATCCCCGCTATTGGCCCCATCAGTACGGACACGCCAAAAACCCCGACAACGTCGAGGAAGAACGGAATCGAATAATATGTAGCTATGCTAAAGCATATGATGTTAAGGATTACACCTGCACCTATGAGCCCTATGCTTTGGCGACTTAACCGGAAATAATATTTTTCCATAGCTAATCTCACCTTTTGTTCAACACTTCACGTAATTACTGTTTTTTTTCATTATACTCTGAATTTATAAGCATTTCCACAAAAAAAATAAGCGGGAAGCATTAAAGCTTCCCGCATTTTTGCCCGATTATCAAAAGCGTATTACAGAAGTCCGCCAACTGCTACAAAGAGTGGAGCGAATACTACTGATACGATTGTCATCAGCTTGATGAGGATGTTGATGGAAGGACCGGATGTATCCTTGAACGGGTCACCGACTGTGTCGCCGATAACAGCTGCTGCGTGTGTATCGGAACCCTTACCGCCGTAAGCGCCGCCTTCAACATACTTCTTTGCATTATCCCATGCACCACCTGCGTTTGCCATCATGATAGCGAGGAGTACGCCTGCTGCGAGTGCACCTGCGAGCATGCCGCCGAGAGCAGCAGGTCCGAGCAGGAGACCAATAAGGATAGGTGCGATGAGAGCCATGATTGCAGGGATAACCATTTCCTTGAGGGCTGCGCCTGTGGAAATGGATACGCATCTTGCATAGTCAGGCTTTGAAGTTCCTGCCATGATGCCGGAATCTTCTCTGAACTGACGTCTAACCTCTTCAATCATCTGGTTAGCAGCTCTACCTACGGAGTTCATAGTGAAAGCTGAGAACAGGAACGGGAGCATAGCTCCGATGAAGAGACCGATTACTACCATTGGGCTCAGGAGGTCAACGCTTTCAAGCTTTGTAACCTCTGCATAAGCTGCGAACAGTGCCAGTGCAGTAAGTGCTGCGGAACCGATAGCAAAGCCCTTGCCGATAGCTGCTGTTGTGTTACCAACAGAGTCAAGTGTATCTGTGATGTTACGAACGCCTTCAGGGAGCTCGGACATTTCTGCGATACCGCCGGCATTGTCGGATACAGGACCGTAAGCGTCAACCGCAACTGTCATACCTGTAGTTGCGAGCATACCTACTGCTGCAAGAGCAATACCGTACATACCTGCGCAAACATAAGCTACATAAACGCCAATGCTTACGAAGAGGATAGGCCAGAGTGTGGACATCATGCCGACACCGAGACCTGCTATGATTGTAGTTGCTGCGCCTGTCTGGGACTGCTCAGCAATCTTCTTTACGGATGAATAATCTGCGGAAGTGTAAACTTCTGTAATCTTTCCGATTGCGATACCAACAATCTGACCTGCGATGATAGCCCATGCATATTTCATATCGTGGAGCATTACGTTGGAAAGAACGATTGCAGCGATGATAACAAGACCGCCTGCGATGTATGTACCGATGTTCAGTGCATTTGCAGGGTTTCCGCCTTCCTTACCTCTTACGAGGAGGATACCGATAACTGCAGAGATGATACCAACTGCTGCGAGGATGAGCGGGAATACTGCTGCAGTTGCTTCGGAGAAGAGTCCCTCAGCGCCTGCTGCTGCAGCTGCCGCAAGAGTGATAGCTGAAATAATGGAGCCTACATAGGACTCGAAGAGGTCGGAACCCATACCTGCTACGTCACCTACGTTGTCGCCTACGTTGTCGGCGATAACTGCAGGGTTACGAGGGTCGTCTTCAGGGATGCCGGCTTCGACTTTACCAACGAGGTCAGCACCTACGTCAGCAGCCTTTGTATAGATACCGCCGCCTACACGGCCGAAGAGTGCCATTGAAGAAGCACCGAGGCCAAAGCCTGTTACGCACTGTACTACAGTTGCAAGGTCGAGTGCACAGAATACGATGCCCAGACCTAAAAGGCCGAGACCGGATACGCAAAGACCCATAACAGCACCGGATCGGAATGCTACGGAAAGAGCCTTTACAATGCCGCTTTCCTTTGCAGCGTTTGCTGTACGAACATTACCTCTGGTTGCAACACTCATACCGCAGTATCCTGCGAGTACGGAGAGGCAAGCACCGATAACATACAGAATTGCTGTTACCCAGTTAATGGCAACACCGATGAGTACGAAAAGGCAGATGATTACGATAATCATTGTCTTGTACTCTTTCTTTAAGAATGCCATAGCGCCCTCACGGATGTAACCGGAGATTTCCTTCATTCTGTCAGTTCCTTCACCCTGCTTTTTGATCCATGCGCTAAGAGCATAAGCAACAATCAGACCAATAAGTGCGCAGATAGGAACCAAAACCTTTAAAAAGTCCATTTTAAAATTCCTCCCTCTCGCTTTGTGCGTTTACATATGCGCACATAAGAGGCACCTTACGATACCTCTTGAAAGCGAACTTATTTAATAAAAATATAAAACAATATAACCAAGCAACCTACTCGATTGCTACAAGTGCACATGAAAGCACGATGAAGAGAATGGCAGAGATTGTTGCTACCTTTGAAAGGATAGCTTCATAGCCCTTGCTCTTCTTTTTTCCGAACAACTGCTCAGCACCACCGCCGATTGATCCGGATAAGCCTGCACTGTTTCCTGACTGGAGCAGGATACTTGCAATCAGTACTAAACTGGCAATCGCAAGCACAAGCATAAGAACAGTTTTCATTCGCATACCTCCTTATATCATAACGTTTAGAGTATACCACTCAAAAGGCTAAAAATCAAGTAATTTTGTACTGAAAAGATAAAGTTTGAATAAATGCTTGATTATTTTGCTACTTATATAGATAATAAAAATATAAGCATGCGCAAATACGGAGTAAAAGCTCATTGAAATAGAAAGGCTAGTTTATGAATCAGTTAAAAGAATTTGAAGAGATGCATCCTCAGGATATCAGAAAGCTTATTTCAGAGGACCGTCTTCGCATCGGTACCGCAGGTCTTTGCCCGGGCTTTGTCCAGGCGAGCCTGACTGTGCTCGACGGCGAGTACGCAAAGGAGTTCGAGGATTTTGCATCAAAAAACGAAAAGGTTTGCCCGATTATGGAAAAGACGGACGGCACACCTTTTACGACAATTACGGCAAACCATGCAAACATACTTAAAGATGTTGCAGGCTATTATATCTGGGTAGACGGTAAGATTGTGAATGTAGTACCTGACGCCAGCGATTACTGGCAGGAGGGAATGACAGGATATATCACAGGCAGCAGCCTGTCCTTTGATAAAATCCTCATAGATGCAGGTATCGGAATGAGGCATATAACCCTGGGCAGCAATATACCGCTTTATAAAACAAACATCGAAACAACGCCCAGCGCTAAAGGCAGGTTTGCAGGACCGGTTATTGTTACAATGAGACCGATAAACAGAAATCTTGTGGATAAGGCTGTTGAAATAACATCGCGTTTTCCTTATATGCACGGTGCTCCGATTCACGTGGGGGATCCGGGCATTCTCGGCATAGACAGCATAAACGAGCCTGACTGGGGCGATCCCGTTTATTTTGCCGAAGGAGACGTTCCTGTGTTCTGGATATCCGGAATAACCATTCAAAGTGCTATTTCCGCATCCGGCGTTCCTTTTGCCATAACTCAGGCAGTAGGGTACAATTTTATTACGGATCTTTTAACGGAAACTCTTTCACTTTAATCAAAAGCCTCCGGCTGATGCCGGAGGCTCTTTTTTTAATAACCGATAATTAGCGCAGATTGTAGAATGCATTTTTGCCTGCATACTGTGCCGATGAACCGAGGATTTCTTCGATGCGGAGGAGCTGGTTGTACTTTGCAATACGGTCTGTTCTTGAAAGTGAACCTGTCTTGATCTGACCTGCATTGATTCCTACTACAACATCTGCGATAGTGGAGTCCTCTGTCTCGCCGGAGCGGTGGGATACTACTGCAGTGTAGCCTGCCTTCTTTGCCATTTCGATAGCATCGAGAGTTTCGGTAAGAGTACCGATCTGGTTGAGCTTGATAAGGATTGAGTTGCCTACGCCCTTTTCAATACCCTTTGCCAGTCTTTCGGTATTTGTAACAAAGAGGTCGTCTCCTACGAGCTGAATCTTCTTTCCAAGTCTATCAGTAAGCTTCTTCCAGCCGTCCCAGTCGTCCTCTGCGAGGCCGTCCTCGATGGAGATTACAGGATACTTGCTTGTCAGCATCTCGTAGTACTCTATCATCTGCTCTGCGGTGCGGGAAACGCCTTCGCCTGTCATGTTGTACATCTTCTTTGATTCATCATAGAACTCGGAAGCTGCCACATCAAGTGCGATGCAGACATCCTCGCCCGGCTTGTAGCCTGCCTTTTCGATAGCTTCGATGATAACCTGAATAGCTTCTTCGTTTGTCTTGAGGTCAGGAGCAAAGCCGCCCTCATCACCTACTGCGGTATTGAGGCCCTTGCCCTTTAATACCGACTTCAGGTTGTGGAAAATCTCTGCGCCCATGCGGAGAGCTTCCTTGAAGGAAGGTGCTCCTACAGGCATAATCATAAATTCCTGAATATCAACTGTGTTGTCAGCATGTGAACCGCCGTTTAGGATGTTCATCATCGGTACAGGGAGAACCTTTCCGTTTACTCCGCCGATGTACTGGAACAGTGGCAGTCCCAGGCAGTCAGCAGCAGCTCTTGCAGCAGCGAGAGATACGCCGAGGATTGCGTTTGCGCCGAGCTTGCCTTTGTTTTCCGTTCCGTCGAGCTCGATGAGCATTTCATCGAGACCCACCTGGTCGAATACATCCCAGCCGATGATTTCGTCAGCGATTATTTCGTTGACATTGTCAACTGCCTTCTGTGTACCCTTTCCAAGGTATCTGGACTTGTCGCCGTCGCGAAGCTCTACTGCTTCGTGAACGCCTGTGGAAGCGCCGGACGGAACCATTGCTCTGCCTTCGCTGCCGTCTTCAAGAACCATTTCTACTTCTACTGTTGGATTGCCGCGGGAATCAAGGACTTCCCTTGCCCATACGTCTTCAATATATGACATCTTGTGTCCTCCTAATTTATTTACTAAAAATTAACTATCTGAATAAACTCTTCAGGCTTTAAGCTCGCACCACCGACGAGTGCACCGTCGATTTCCGGCATGTTCATGAGCTCTGTCGCATTAGCCGGCTTTACGCTGCCACCGTACTGGATGGTCACATCACAGCTGATGTCCGTGTCATAGAGCTCTTCTACGATATCGCGGATTGCTCCGCACATCTCATTTGCCTGCTCCGGGCTCGCCGTGCGGCCGGTGCCTATGGCCCAAATCGGCTCATACGCAATGGTCATGTGCCTCATCTGAATCTCGCTAAGCCCCTCAAGGTCCCGTACAAGCTGCTCGCGTACCACATCATATTCCCTGCCCGCGTCACGCTGCTCGAGTGTTTCGCCTACGCAAAGAATCGGTACTATGTCGTGAGCAAAGGCCTGATGCAGCTTTTTGTTAACGCTTTCATCAGTCTCGCCAAAATACTGACGTCTCTCGGAATGGCCGATGATGCAATAGTTCACGCCTATTTCTGCAAGCATGTCAGCGGATATTTCGCCGGTAAAGGCACCATTATCCGCAAAGTGCATGTTCTGAGCACCGATTGCAACACCCGTTCCCTCAAACGCCTTCTTTAAGGCTGCCAGCTGAGTGAAAGGAGCACAAATCGCAACGCGAACATCGTCCTTTTCGTACAGCTTCAGAAAATCTTCAGCGAACTTAACCGCCTCTGCCGTGGTTTTGAACATTTTCCAGTTCCCGGCTATAAATGGTTTTCTCATGATATTCTCCTGTTATTTCAAGCTGCCCATATGCTTCAGCGTTCTGATCAGCTGAGCGGTGTAGCTCATTTCGTTATCGTACCATGCTACGATTCTTACCTCGTAGATGTGGGTACCGCACTGCTGCGCCAGGGTCTGGGTTGCGTCAAAGAGTGAACCGTATTCCATGCCGATGATGTCGCTTGAAACGAGCTCTTCTTCGGTGTAGCCAAAGGATTCGTTTGCAGCAGCCTTCATCGCCTCGTTGATGCCTTCAACGCTTACCGAGTCGGTCATATCCTTTAATGTGGCATCGAGAATGGTAATCGATCCTGTCGCCACAGGAACTCTCTGAGCGGAGCCGATCAGCTTGCCGTCGAGCTCAGGGATAACGAGGCCGATAGCCTTTGCCGCTCCTGTCGAGTTAGGCACGATGTTGATTGCGCCTGCTCTTGCTCTGCGGAGGTCGCCCTTTCTGTGCGGTCCGTCGAG
>DGGP01000001.1 GCA_002392265.1 Firmicutes bacterium UBA3871
AGATTCTCTACTCCAAAAGCGAACCAAAATATATTGATACAAAAGTCGGCTAATCTGGGGACACGGCTAATCTGGGGACAGGCACCAGATTAGCTTTTTTTCCAATTTGGGGACAGGCACCAAACTGACATTTTCGGTAAAAAAGGGACAGGTTCAATGGTTGAACCTGTCCCTTTTTTAGCTTTTTTGGAAGTTTGGTGCCTGTCCCCAGATTCGCCTAAAAGTTGGCCTTTCGGTAAATCTCGAACTCGTCGACTATGTAGTCAATGAAGCTCTTGTAGATGCCGGTGTACTCGCGCTCCTTCGGATAGACGAGGTAGGTGTAGTAATTAACCGGCGGGTCAAGCGGGATGACGGCAACTTCGCCGGCGCTCTTTGCGGCGGACTCGGTGATGAAGGTGATGCCGTCTATGTCTGAAAGCATATCGATCAGGAAATCGATGTTGAAGGTGTTTTTGTAAGCCACGTTGTACGGAATGTCGCGCTCCTTGTAGATGTTTGCCATCTCTTCGTAGAGGTGGGAGCCTTCCTCGCCGGTGAGGACGAGAGTGTCACGCAGGTCGTCTGCGGAGAGCTTTTCCGTGCCTGCCAGCGCGCTGTTCGGGCTTACCATGCCCATCAGCTCTTCTTCCATAAGCAGTATATAGGTGAATCTCGGCAGCTTGTCTTCGGGGCGCAGCTTGAGTATCGAGAAGTCTATGTCGCCACAGTCCATTGACTTGTAAGCCTCGAAGTTGTCAGTCAGGCGCAGTGTGCCGAGCACGTTAGCATGTTCCCGGTAGAAATTTCGCAGCACGTTGGCATAGCCCACCTTCTGAAAGAATGGGAACACAGCGATGTTAAGCACTGCCTTTTCGCCTTCGGTGTTCTGGTTGAATGCGCTCATCAGGTTGTCCATCTCTTCGACAACCTTCTCGGCGTGCCTGCAGAACCTTTCGCCGTCTCTGGTCAGAACGACACTGTGCTGGCTGCGGAAAAACAGCTTGGTGCGGAGCTCTTGCTCGAGCGCATTGATCTGTTTGGACAGATTCGGCTGTGTGGTGTAAAGAGCTTCGGCAGCCTTTGTGAAATTCTTGTGCTTGGCTATTTCTAAAACGTAGTATATCTGTCTCAGTTCCATAGATAGCCCTCCATCATTAAACACTTTAACAATTTTAGATATTTTACCACATTTTTATTTTTAAAGATATATTCTTTTTATTCATAGCAAGCATAACCACAAGTTCTTTCCCTTTCGGAGAAATTTCTTTTATTATAGTGGTGAGATAATTGATATATATAATAATCGTTGTATATTTACAACGGAAAGGAGTAAAGTCATGGACAATATACTTGACAGGGCCAAGGCCATACAAGAAGAGATAGTTGCCATCAGACGCGACATACATGCTCATCCTGAAATGGGTCATCAGGAAGTGCGCACCTCAAAGCTGATAGCTGAAACTCTTCAGAAATATGGCGTTGACAAAATCGAGACTCCGACGCCCACCTCGGTTGTCGCCACCATTACGGGTAAGGCAGCTAAAGGCGACGGCTTGAAATGTGTAGCCCTGCGTACGGATATTGACGCACTGGGAATTCAGGAAGAAACCGGACTTGATTTTGCCAGCACTGTCCCGAACATGATGCATGCTTGCGGACATGATATGCACTGTGCAATGATGCTGGGAAACGCAAAGCTCCTCACTTCGATGCGTGATCAATTTGGCGGCACGGTAAAGCTGATTTTCCAGCACAGTGAGGACACCTTCCCCGGCGGCTCGAGAGAGCTTGTTGCTGAAGGTGTTATGAAAGGGGTAGATGCTATACTCGGTTTGCATGTAATTTCCTCCGAAAATGAAAAATGCGGAACAATTGGAATCAAGGATGGACCAATTACCACATCGGCTGATGAATATGAATTTGTGGTAACAGGTCCCGGCGGTCACGGGTCGATGCCTAACAAGGTGCCCGACCCGATTCTGGCGGCTGCCGAAATCATCGTGATGCTTCAGCAGGTTCAGGCGAGGGCCGTTCCTCCTCTGGATGCTTCGATCATCATGATGAACAAGATTCAGGGCGGCCATGCTCCCAATATAATTGCCGACAAGGTCACAATGGTCGGTAATGCGAGAGCATACAAAGCTGAAGTCCGCAAAATCATTGAGGAGACTGTATACAAGGTAGCTCGAGGGGTTGAAGAGATTAGCGGTTGTAAGGTACAGGTCAATGCAACCTTTGGTTATGATCCTTGCTTTAACGATCCGGGATTATATTCGTCAGTACTTCCTAATTTAAAGAAAGTCCTCGGCGAGGAAAAGGTCGAGATTTTCGCAGAGCCTATGGCATTCAGTGAAGATTTCAGCTTTTATTCAACACTTACAGGGGTGCCTGCTCTCTTCTTGCTTATGGAAGCAGGTAATTTGAACGGTGTTCAGCCGTTACACAATGCGCAGGTTACATTCAATGAAGATGCGTTGCCATACGGAATAACGACTATGGTAAGCTCGGCGTTGATGTTGCTTGGTAATAGATAGGTAATATAAGTAAAGGAGGAGAAGTATGACACTCTATAATGCATTCTTGGCAGTTGTTATCGTTGCGATTGCCTATGTCATCGGTGAATGGGTATCGGATATTACTCATGCTTGGGTTCCTTCAGTACTGG
>DGGP01000037.1:0-8477 GCA_002392265.1 Firmicutes bacterium UBA3871
TCGAGATCGAGGTCTTCGTCCACGGAGCGCTTTGTGTGTGCTATTCGGGCCAGTGTAATATGAGCAGACTTGCGGGAGGCCGCAGTGGAAATCGGGGGCTCTGCGCGCAGCCGTGTAGGCTCGCCTACACGGGAAGCGGCGGCGTGAGCCGCCACTTCCTGTCCCCAAAGGACAGCTGCGCGCTCGACCTGCTTGGAGAGCTTATCGAGGCAGGCGTAAAAAGCTTTAAGATTGAGGGGCGCATGAAGTCGCCCGAATACGTGGCGATTGTAACCGGCATATACAGAAAGTATATAGATATGTACATTTCCAAAGGCTTTGTAAAGGTAGAGGATGCTGACCGCAGGGCGCTCCTTCAGGCATTTAACCGCGGAGGCTTTACGGACGGGTATCTCACCGGCAAGGTAGGTAGTGACATGATGGCAATGGATGTGCCAAAGCATCAGGGCATATATATAGGAAAGGTAATCGGGACTGTAAAACGAGGCAGGCAAAGCAGCTTTGTTCGGATAGAGCTTGCAAAGGGCGCGCATCTGGGGCTTGGCGACGGCGTGGAAATCCATACAAAGGAGTTTTGCGGGAATGTAGTAACCTATATCGAGGGTCAGGAATCGCATAGTTTAAAAGATGTACGACTTGCGAAGGATGCGAAAGGCATAAATAACGGGGATAGTGCGCAGGGTGTCAAGATTGAAAAAGGTGAACTAACTACTAAAGGCGCTAATGGTGTAATTAATGCCAAGGAAGGCTACGCAGGGCCTTGCACCCTGATAATCGGCGATATCGAGGGCGAGATCAAGGGTGGCGAAGAGATTTGGAAGATTACTGACAAGGCACTTAATGAGTCAATGGAATCGCTTTACAAGCTCGGCAGGGACGGTAGCGACGAGGGACAGAGACGCCTTCCGATAGAGCTCGAAGCACATCTTCATGTGGGAAAGCCTGCAGAGTTTATAGCAGGAGCAGCACTTGATCTGCCTTTCAAGGGAGATGAAACGCAGCCTCCGAGCGATGTTACCTATGTGGGCAGCATAGAAACCTTTACCGATATAGTTCCCGAGAAACCGCTCAGGCGCGCAATGGACCACGGCAGAATCATTGAGCAGCTTTCAAAATGCGGGGATTTCCCTTTTGAGGTTGCAGATTTTGTTTTGGACGCGGACGAGGAACTGGCGATACCGGTTTCGGCATTAAACCGCATGCGCCGCTCTACCATGGAAAAGCTTGCAGAGACAATAAAAGCGGCCTACAGGCGCGATGTTGAATCCGTAAGGAATGAACCTAATATAAACTGTTATAGCAAGGATGGTACAGAATTCGACCGTAGAGAGTTCATCCACGCATACAGAGTATCTGCAAATGGCAAATACGACGCTTCGAGCAGCCTTATTATAGGCAGAGGTTTATTTAATGCAGGAAGTGGGGATGCAGTTTACAGCACGGGGGAAAAAGAGGACAAAGATAACTCGGAGAAAGTCAGTGAAAGACTATTGTTGATCCCTGCAGAGGAGTTTAAATCGGAAACGATTAAGCGTTTGTTACCATCGGGTGAATCTGCCACACAGGGCGCATCTGCAGGACAGGACGCGCAGGCCGGCAGTGGCACCGCCGTCTACCTATCGCGTGTTTCCAAGGGACGTCTTAACGAATGGATCGACTCGCACATCGAGGAGCTGCGGGAGGCTGCGGAGCTTACAAAGCAGCCGATTTTCGCAGGCAACCTCGGGCAGCTTGAGCGGCTTAACGCTGCGGGGGTTCCTGTGGTCGCCGATTACGGACTGAATGCGACAAATCATGCTGCACTAAAGGTGCTCCGTGAACTTGGATGCGTGTCAGTTGTGGAGGCATTGGAGTTTCGAGAGGATGTCAGCGGAGCGGTTCCTCTTATGATAACAGAGCAGCCGCTTAGTGAAGCAGGAGGGAGCCTTCAGAGCAAACGACGTAAAGAACGTGGCGAAGCACCGATGCGCGTGATACGCTCGCCGCTGGGAGATAAGACATATATTATAGCTCATTAGTAACAAAAATCAAAACACCGCATACCCGACAGGGTATGCGGTAATTTTGTGCTCAAATAATTCGTTAGTTGTTTTAACTAATGATGGGATAAAGATTAAGCTTCCATAGCCTTGAGAGCTTCTTCCTTGTCCTTTTCTCTCTGTTCCATAATAGCTGCATATTCTTCGTCTGTCATCTTCTTCATAGTGATGCCTGTGAAGCCATAAACGATGGAAACGATAGGGTTGCAGTAGTTGAGGATTGCGAATGGACCATATCCACCTGCACCCCACTGAGGAACGCCGAGGAATGCATGCATTGTAGCACCGCAAGTGTTCCAAGGGAAGAAGTTGGATGTGATTGTACCGCAGTCTTCGAGGCATCTTGAGAGGTTCTGAGGAGCGAGCTTTCTGTCTTCGAAAGCTTCCTTGAACATTCTGCCAGGGAGAATGATTGCGAGGTACTGGTCGCAGCAGATAGCATTTACGATCAGGCAGCAGAGCTCTGTAGCGAGTACGAGTCCGCCTGTGCCCTTTGCGATCTTGAGGAGTGCTTCTGCAACAGCGCCCATGATACCGGATACATCTACAACGCCGCCGAAGCACATAGCGCAGAGGATGAGGGAGATTGTCCAGAACATTCCCTGCATACCGTCGCCTTCGAGAAGGCCTGCGAGCTCGATGATAACATCGGAAGCGTCATCAGGTACATTACCCATGGAGATACCGTTGTTGAGGATGTTGAATACATTGTACTTAACTTCTTCGCCACCAAGAGCTTCGCCAACAGCTGCACTGTTCCAGAAGAAGAACGGAACGCCGAGAAGTACACCACCAACAAGTGTAGGCAGTGCAGGCAGCTTCATAGCTACAGCAACGATTACGAATACAGGAGGGATCAGAGTGAGAACGCTGATCTTTGATGAACCCTGAATGAATGCCAGGATTTCATTGATTGTTTCCATGTCAGCAGCTGCACCGTTTGAAGCAGTGAAGCCCATTACGAGGAAAGCAACCCATGCGATGAGGCATGCTACGCCTGTAGTGTAAACCATGTGCTTGATGTGTGTGAAGAGGTTAGTTCCTGCGATAGCCGGAGCCAGGTTAGTTGTATCTGACATTGGGGACATCTTGTCGCCGAAGTAAGCGCCGGATACTACAGCACCTGCAGTCATAGCAGGGGAGAAGCCGAGAGCGGTACCAACACCGATCAGAGCTACACCCATTGAACCTGCTGTGGACCATGATGAACCTGTTGCCAGGGATACGATGGAGCACAGGAGACAAGCTGTGAACAGGAAGATTTTAGGGCTGATGATGAGGATACCATAGTACATCATTGAAGGGATAGTACCTGCTGCCATCCAAGAAGCAATCATAGCACCTACAACTGCCAGAATCAGGCAAGCCTGCATAGCTCTATTGATGTTTGCAAGGATACCCTTTTCGAGGTATGCCCATTTCCAACCATTTGCGCAAGCAACGATTGCACCTACGCAAGCTGCAAGGATGAGAGCGATGTGAGCTTCACCACCTGCATCTTTGAGGATTCCCCACATGAGGAATACGATCATGCAAAGCAGTACCAGAATGCACTGCCACATAGGAATTTTTTTACCCATGTTAATTTCCTCCTTATAATAAAATAAGTAAATAAGAATAATTCCATAGTGCTCTGAGCAAAACACTATATATTAATTTTATATGACTCGTTCTCGTTTGTCAATTGAAACGGTGCGGTTTAACGGCTTAATACCAAATAAAAGCAAAATTGTACATCCGATGAATGGCTGCGGATGAACCTTGCATGCAGACAGGATGCATACAGAATGTATGCATAATGAATGAAAGTTAACATATAAGGTAAAACATTCCTTTTTATTGTATAAAATTAGTGCAAAATGAATATTTCGCGAATATTATTCTTGCATTTTATTTTGGGCGCGAGTAGAATGTCAACAGTTGATGTCCGGACGGCCCGGTGTCAAAAATGCAAATGGGAGGTAAATAAAGATGTATAGTTTTTTACAGAAAACTAAAAAGACAGTATGCTTTTTGCTGATTGCAGCGCTGGTATGTGTTTATATGCCAATGCTCGGAATCGCAGATAAAGCTTATGCAGACGCACCAAGCGAGATAGTTATAACGCTCGGTACGGATGTAGATGCGGTTAATACCGCAATTTCCAATGCGGGACTGGGATCTCGAATGATGTACAGCTCCTTAGGCAGCAACGGGGGAGGGGGCATATATACCTTAAAGCTCGACAGCGTGAGCGATGCCTCGATAAAGCTTGTAAATGCGCTTCCTGCACCAAGCAGTAACGACAGTGCAGACGCATATTACCTCATAATTCAGGTAAAGGGTGAAAACAAAATCGGCGAAATCATTACATCGCAGGATGTGGAAAGACCTAGACAGATTAAAATAGAAAGAGCTCCTAATGCGGGGAACGATGAACAATGCATACTGCGAGCATCAAAAATTGCAGACAGAGGTCCCGCACTGGACGGACTCAATCCGAGGACGATTGCGATAGAGGGTAGCGAATCTTCGTACCTTCGCGTTTTCCTAAGCGAAGTGACGATGGATGTAGCAGGGCAAACTCCGACAGCTAAGATTTCGCTTTCCTACGCAAATCTTTGCTCAGACAAGTTAGATTTAGGAAATGCAGAGACGACCTTTGCCGCACATGGAACCAATGCGTACACCGCCATAGGAGAGTTTTCCTTTGGCGAGGTAACTTTCGGAAAGTTTATTAGTGTTGAGCCTTGCAATTTTTCTGCGCGTAAAGTTCTTTCGACAAACAATCTGTCAACACCCGGCTCTGACTACAAAGACACTTTTGAATTATTCGGTGGCAATGTATATATCAATGAGGAGCTTAAAACAGACAGGCTGCTTATAAAAAACGGCAGCGCCTATGTAGGTGGAAGCCTTGCAGGCATCAAAAACGTTTATTTCGTTGATGCAGGACTGCCGCCTAATGCTGCAAGCGTTCCGACCGTTCATTCAAATGCGACAAGTGTTTATGATGCAGTAATTATAAATGGCCGACTTAGTAGCGTAGGGGGCAATGCAGGTACAGGCGTGAATGTAGTGGCTTCCTATGCGGGAATCGGTGGCATGGATGAAACAACGAGGGTAAAGACTCAGGGGCCTCTTTGGTTTGAACCGGGCAGGGAAATTACGCTTTCAGCACCTAACGCTGCGCAGATTACGACGATAAGCGGTTTCAAAAACAAGCTTACCAATTTAGGCAGAAACGAAAACGGCACACGTACGACCTTTGTGGGACAGTACAACCCTATATGTGTTTCAGGAGAGCTTGCTGACGGATATATGATCGGAGGCGCTCGTATCGGAGAAGAGGATGGATATAATGCGGAGATTATCGCTGAACAATATGACTACGACGAAGAATCAGGGGTGATTGAATTTGATCTCCTCGTAGACCCGGGCGACTTCAGAACGCTTCTGTCATCGTCGGGTTATAACTTCAGCCTGAGTACTGCCACAAGCGACCTGGTAAAGGTGGAATACCATTTTCCGCAGCAAAGCATGCTTGGAGGGAGAGCCGATTATGAGGTTCTTCACAGAGGGGAAAGGGTAAAGCAAATAGAGTTCTATGAACTCATGGGTGTGAGTCGAAATATGAATTGGTATTTGGACGCGGCATGTACGGTTCCTTTTGACACAGCAACGCCAATTACAACCGATACGGCGATTTACGGCTCAATACCGAGCGTTCCCGTAAGCGGTGAGGTTAATATCGAGCCTGTTACAATTTGCAGCGGTTCCGATTTTGACGATTTGAAAGGAGAGCTTTCCGGTTCGGATTATTTTGCATTTAATAGCGCAAGAAATGTATTTGCAATGCCGCAATCCCGTATGTATGCAGTAGCAAGCGGAACTGCAGCAAGCTATGACGCATCAACTCTGAGACCCGTAAGCTACAGTAGTACAACAAGAAGCGACGCTTTTACAGGAGCAGGCAATGTATACTTCGCGCTTTTCAGCGTAAATGCTATGCCGGGATACGAGCTTGCAACGGGATTTAGAGTTAAATACGGTGGCAGGGAGCTTACTCCGGTGAATGGCATGTACCTTTGCCCAATCACGGTCACGGATTGCAATCTTTTAAAAGTAAAGATGCAGGATGGCGCAAGCCCTCTCTGGTACTGCCCGGAGTGCAATTCGACATATACGGATGCGGCAGGCAGCACGAGATATACAGCAGCCGTAACACCGCAATATAAAGACATTGTAAGCGATCTTACCTCTTCGGGGGCAGGAATCCAAACTCTCACTCTCGCAGAAGATACAGCATATCTTTTAAATGCGAGACAAAATGGGACACCGACAAGCATAGCGGGAGATCTCATAATCGACCTTGACGGCCACGAGCTTTATGCCGACAGACTCGATATAGCAGGTAACCTTACGGTAAAAAACGGTAAATTCAATGCATTTGACATAACTGCAGGCAGCATAACTCTCGACAATGCGGTAACGCAATATGAGGATGCCTTTGATGATGAGAACTGTGCGATTGCCGGAGATATAGAATTAAAGAACGGCAGTGTTTGGGAGGTAAAGAATCTGGGATATGAGCTTTATGTACCGGGAAACCTGATAATCGACGGAACATCAGTTGTAAAGCTGTATATGTCAGATATTGGATATACAATAGCCGAAAGCATGGGAAGTCTAAATTATACACATACGATGCATTCGGAAACCGTAGGAAAAATCAGAAATTATATTTCAACAGGTACGAGAATTGTTGATATAGTAGATGTTTTCCCGGATTTGGCATCCCAGATGGGCAATATCCCAAGAGGACAGATGTTCCTGCTTCAGCCGAGCGAATATCCGACTGAGTTAAAGAATTGGCCGGCTTCCGGAAGATCCGGCGGCAGCCGCTCCGAAAACACTGTGGCCGGTGCGACCACAACAGATGTAACGACAAATGCCGACGGCAGCACTACTACCACAACCGTAGCAGCTGACGGAAGCACGGGAACTGTTGCTAAAGATAACAATGGCAACATCACTGCTGCAACTGCCGAAATCAGTGAAAAAGCTGCAAGCGAGGCTGCAAAGAGCGGCGAGGCTGTAACACTTCCTATAGAGGTTAAGGCTGCAGCGGAAAGAGGGGCCGCCGCAAAGGTGGAAATAAAGCTCCCGTCAAGCGTAACAAAAGAAGCTCCGGCGAAGGTCGAAATCCCTGTAGAGAACATGACCGCGGGAACTGTCGCTGTACTTGTTGATGCGGACGGTAACGAGCAGATACTCAAGACATGCGAAGCTCTCGAGGGCGGTATCGCGGTAGAGCTCACAGGCGATGCTACTATAAAGATAGTAGAAAACAGCAAGGAATTTACGGATGTAAAGGCCGGAAACTGGGCTGCCGACCCGATTCAGTTCGTTGTTTCGCGCGAAATATTCAAAGGAACAAGCGCAAGCACATTTGGACCGAATGCAAATATGTCGCGCGGAATGGTGGCACAGGTCATCTGCAACTTCGCGGACGGCACGGGCAAAGGCGGCGCATTTACCGATGCTGAGGGCAAGTGGTACGACAGCGCAGCTTCATGGGTGCTCGAAAACGGCATCATGGCAGGCGTTGGCGGAAACAGCTTTGCAGGCGAAGCGTATGTAAGCCGTGAACAGCTCGCAACCACCTTCTACCGCCTCGCAATACTGCAGGGCAAGGTTAAGGCAGGCTTTGGCGACGGCAAGCTTTCTACGTTCTCCGATGCTGCAAGCATTTCAGAATTCGCAAAGGAAGCGCTCGCATGGGCAACTGCTGAGGGCCTCATCTTCGGAAACGGCGGAAAAATCGAACCAAAAGGACTTGCAACGCGTGCCCAGGTGGCAGCTATCATGCAGAGGTACTGCGGACTCTAACCCTGTGATTGGCAAGCGTTAGCGCAGACAGAACAGCGGTAGGTCCCACTTGAGGAGCGCAGCGCTTTAGCGCGTGGCGGTCTACCGTGCGGACTCTAAGCTACTGAAATTGAAAATGTCAAAGATGCCTTGAATAGTCAGAATATTAAATGCTAAAAAGGTGTTGACAAGGGCACAGCCTTTTGATATTATGTAAAAGCTGTCGCACGACAGCGGACGCAACGCTTCAAAAAATCTTTCAAAAAAGATTAAAAAAAGTGTTGACATATTGCTCCGAAAAGAGTAATATGAGAATGTTCGCAGTAAGCGGACAGAGCCGAAAGGCTCATGAACATTGACAACTTCATAGTGTAGAAATTTAGTCTAAGAAAAGACTATGTACACACACAATCAATCATGATTGGTAAGATCTGTGTAAACGGATTTACGTACAATTTCTTTAACACAAATAATTTTGAACGCAGATGCGTTCGTGATGAGTTAGATTAGCTCGATTTTATCTTCCGGCTTGCCGGAGGTTAAGATACCATTTAATTGAGAGTTTGATCCTGGCTCAGGATGAACGCT
>DGGP01000037.1:8621-8770 GCA_002392265.1 Firmicutes bacterium UBA3871
CGCGTAGGCAACCTGCCCTTTGCAGAGGGATAGCCACTGGAAACGGTGATTAAAACCTCATAATGCCATTGATTCACATGTATCGATGGCCAAAGATTTATCGGCAAAGGATGGGCCTGCGTCTGATTAGCTAGTTGGTGGGGTAACGG
>DGGP01000094.1 GCA_002392265.1 Firmicutes bacterium UBA3871
GGTAAAGGCTCCCTTGTCCTTGTCGTGCTCGCCTGTGCAGCCCTTGTTGCTGCCGGAAACGCTGACTGACCTAAGCGCAACCTCGGTGGTCTTCAGAATTGCGTCCAAATCCATCTTTGTCGCGGAGGTGGTGTCAGTCACAGCCCCTGATGTAACAGCAGGCTGTGTCGTAATTGCGGAGCCTGTCGGAACAGAGCTTGCACTCTGCTTTGGCCCTAAAATGCGCGTCTCCTTCTTTACGACGTTGAGGAGCAGTGTCGCTGCCTCCGCTCTGGTCAGAGCGTTTGTCGGATTAAAGGAGTTTGTGTCGTCGCCCTGCATATAGCCCCTGACGAAAACCTTTTCGACATGGCTTGCTGCCCAGCTTGCAATCTTGCTTTTGTCCTTTATTCCCTCGTATTTCTGCTGACCCGCAACCATTTCGTCATAGGTCAGTTCCTTGCTTGGATCTATGATGGACGACACAATTTTTGCCGCTTCCTGACGGGTAATCATCAGGTTTACGCCAAAGCTGGCATATCCATCCTTTTCAACTGTCGTCGTTCCGTCTGTAATGCCTGCGGCAACCGCTTTTGCAACAGTGGTTGCGTACCATTCGCTCGGTACTACGTCGCAAAACTTTGAAACGTCTACGCCTGTCGTATCCGGCTGAGCGCTCAGCACATTGACTACCAGTGTGAAAAACTCCTGTCTGTTCATGAGGTTTTCAGGCTTGTACAGATAAGTGCCGTCGTACTGCTGATAGCCGTTTACGATTCCCCTGCTCGCAGCTTCCTTTACAATCTCTGCCGACCAGTGTCCGGCCAGGTCTGTGAAGTTCTTTGTCTCCGCAAAGCTCTCCTTTACGCCAAGCATCGAGCCCGGCATCATGCCTGCCATAGTAAGCACTGCAAGACAGGTTGTAAGAATCCTTCCTAATCTCTTTTTTGTCTCTTGCTTCATTTTTTCTCCCCTCATTCATCTGCTTTCTGCTTTGCCGCGCGGCTTCGTGTGTCCGGAATATCCTCCACCTGCAGCTCTCCGCGGTACAGCCTGTTTGCCATTTCCTGCACATTTATAGGGTGCGTGGTGTAGTCGTCATCGCCGTTTTCGTCGACGTCTGTCACCTTTTCCCGTTCTAGTCTTTCGCGCATCTGAAGCGCCCGCCGTTTATCGTATTTCAGCTTTGCGTTCTGCCTGCGCTTTCGGGACCTCTCCGCACGAGTACGGTCGTTGTACCTCGCCAGCGCTATGCAGAACAGAAACGTCACAACGGCAAACGTCAGCATCACCCTCGTTGTGAGCGTGTGCGTTGCCACTCTGTATATAAAGAACAGCGAGACCGCTATTTCAACTATTCCGAGAAATCTTTGCAGCATAGTTATCTGTTATCTTTGGTTATCTTTATTTATCCTTATAAACCGTTAAATTCTCAACACCGTTTTCGGAAGTAATCTCTGCCGTTCCGTCATGGTGCTGCTTTATCTTTAATGAATCTCCGACATTGAGCTTTTTCCAAGCCTCTTCATTGACCGTGTAGCTGATTTCCTCATCGCCCTTTACGGATACCGTGATATGGTAGCTTTCGGTACGCTCGCCCTCTCTCTCGTCAGCTGCGAGAGTCGGCTCATTCCACTTTGGATTGTGGTCCGTTCCCGAAGCATCGGAGGTTCTGACCTCTACCCATTTGTCTATATCGTAATAGTACTTCGTCTGATATACCGGCTCATCTCTGTAGACAGGCGTCTGCACCTCTTCGGTGTAGGTCTCCGTTACGTAAACCGGTTCCTCGTGCGAAACCTCTTCAAAGTTTCCGTTTCCGAGATCCTCGTACTCGTAAACCGTCTCGTAGTGGTCGATTACTTCGCGTGTCTTTTCAACATATTCTGTCTCGTAGTGGTCGAGCACCTGGTCATAGTGGTGAACCTCATTCTTTTTCTCGTGAAGGTTCGCCCCCTCAGGAAGCTCCCAATCGCTCTCTTCGACATTCTGATACTGCTCAACCGCAATCGAGCGTTCCCACGAAATGCCGGTAATCTGCGCATCGAGGTTCTTTGGCATAAAGATTGCCATCAGAATTGCGATGATTGCTACCGCCGCGATACCAAATCCAATCAGGCGCTTTTTCTTTGCCGCTGCGCGCTGCTGCTCGAGTGCCGCATTGTCGCGCTCCGCCTTCTTTGCCGCCGCTGCATCAGCCTTTGCCTGTTCTTCTCTCCTCAGGTCGTGGTAGTTCTTCTCGCTGTCAGCCTTTGCCGCACCGCAGCCCTTGCACTTCTCGGCATCGGCCGGATTCAGTGCGCCGCAGTAAGAGCAGTACCAGTCCGCCTCGCGCGAAACCTTCTCGGCTTCCTCGTCAGAGAGATAATTTTTATCCTTCATGTAAAACTTTACATCGTCGCCGCGCGGCTTGCCACAGCCCGGGCAGTTGCGGACATCGCCGCTTATTCCTGTAGTTCCGCACGAACTGCAGTCCCAGTAGCCTTTGATAATCTTGCCCAACTTATTGTTCCTTTCTTTCCTTTAGTAGTGTTTATTGTGTTAGTGGATATGCTTGAAAAGCTTATTCTTGTCGTCTGCGTCATACTCGAAGCCTACGTTCCTGTAAAACTCCGGATTTACCGGGCACAGCACATAGACCGCCTTTGCGCCCAGCTTTGCCGCTTCTTCAACCGTCTTTTTCAGAAGCATT
>DGGP01000124.1 GCA_002392265.1 Firmicutes bacterium UBA3871
TTGAGAGGATCGGGCACGCCTATTACGCAGCTCATGTGAACGAGCTCGTGAGCGTCCAGAACGTTTTCGATCTGTGAAGGATATACGTTATATCCTGAAGTTACGATCATTCTCTTAAGTCTCTGTCTGAAGTAGATGAAGCCGTCTTCATCCATCTTGCCCAGGTCTCCTGTGTGTACCCATGTAAGGCCGTCAGCGTGCTTTCTAAGAGTCTGAGCGGTCTCTTCAGGATTATCGATGTACCCCATCATGACCGTAGGTCCTGAAAGGCAGATCTCGCCCTCTTCACCGTAAGGCATCTCTATCTCGGTACCGGGTTTAACGATCTTGTAATAGGTGTCCGGGAAAGGCAGTCCGATGGAACCTTCCTTGTACCAGTGAGAAGGTGTCAGACATGAAGCGGTTACGCATTCGGTAGTTCCGTAGCCCTCTCTTACGGGAATGGTCGCATTGTGATCCTTAAGGAATTTATCGAACTTCTTCTTGAGTTCAATGCTCAAAGAATCCCCGCCGGAGAATACTCCCTTAAGGCAGGAAAGATCAGCCCTGTCCAAAGTATGTATACGAAGCATTGCCTCGTAGAGAGTAGGAACTCCTGCGATAAAGTTGGGTTTATGTCTCTTGATGAGTTTAGCATAGGAATCTGCCGTGAATCTGGGGATCAGAAGGCATCTGCCGCCGTTTGCCAGCATGGAGTGGATGCATACGCCCAGTCCGAAGCCGTGGAATACGGGCATTACAGCCAGCATCTTATCTCCGGGTTTGAACATGGGGTTGGTAGCCACGATCTGCTGTGAAAGGGCGTTGAAGTTGAGATTCGTAAGCATGATACCCTTCTGAGTACCGGTAGTTCCGCCGGAGTAAAGAATTACAGCCGGGTCGTCCCACTTTCTCGGAACCTCGTAGTTGTAAAAGCAGGCCTTTCCGAGGTTCATAAACTGCTGCCAGCGGATGACAGGGGCATCCGAAGGAATCTTTTCGATCTTGCGCCCTTCGGTGAGCATATAGCCTGCGCGGATCGGCTTTGAGAGCGCGTCCTTGATGCTGGCTATTATGATGTTTACGACCTTTGTATTCTTTCTGACCTTTTCAAACTTGTTGTAGAACTGGTCGAGCGTGATTGCGGTGATGGATTCTGATTCGTTCAGATAAAACTCTATTTCCTTTTCTGCGGAAAGCGGGTGAATCATATTTGCGATGCCGCCGACCACGTTAACCGCGTAGAACATATAGATTGCCTGAGGGCAGTTTGGCATTGCGATGGTTACTTTATCGCCCTCGCGAATGCCTATGGTTTTAAGCGAGCGGGCGCATCTGCGTATTTCTGCCACCATTTTTTTATAGGTGGTGTTTTTGCCCATGAAGGTAAAGGCGATTTTGTCAGGATATGCTTCTGCGATTTTTTCAACCTTTTCAAACATGGAGCCTTCGAAATATGTCAGGTGCATTGGGGTATCGCCCATATACGGTTCCCACGGTGTTTTTGCTGTTACATTGCTATAATCAAACATAATGTATGCCTTTCATGTATCGATATTTGTTATTTGTTTGAGACCGCAACCTCCTGCGACAGTGGCTCGTCGAGGCAGTGCGGATTTTCGAAAATATCGCGGAGGAGCTGCACGCATCTGCTGTAGTAATATCCGTCAGCCAGACGCTCATCCACTGTCAGTCCGATGTCGACGCTGTCGCGCATGGTGCAGTTTCCGTCTTCATCAAAGAACGGGCGCTTTTTGCGTTCGCCGAGCACCACAAAAAAAGAGCATGAACCCCAGTTTGTCAGGTGATGGTAGCCGCTGTGCAGGCTGATTGAGCCGAGGTTGCTGATTACGCAGCTGGTGTAATAGGGGTCGGTCTCAATGAGCGATGCGGGAACCTTGCCGTGGCGGTCGAGGAAGCACATGAGCCTGAGCGCCGCCTTGCTGACAAAGCGTGGGATTTTGTTGAAAAAGTTCATTGCATCAGTAGACGGGTCAATCTTTTCCGAGCGGCACTCGAAAATCTGATCGCGGATGATGTTGTGAATATCGTCGATGCTCATTTCGGGCTTTGAATGCACAATTGCAAGAGCTTCTGCGCCTGATTCGCTGAACGCCTTTTTAACGACAAACGCAGTGCTGACTTCGTTTCTCTGATAAAAATTGCGGTTTGCGATGAAACGGTTCATCTTTGGCTTTAGCGTGATGACCTTTAAAATAGTGGTTACAACGACCTGAAAGAGGTTGTATTTATACTCGTCTGCGGACAAGTTTGCGTTTTTTTCGTCGAGATATTTATTGACCTGTGTGAGATCGAGTCTTTCGCTGATGAAGGCTTCGTTGTCGCAGCGGTTAGGATAGATAACTCCCGTTACGAAATGCAGGCTGTCGAGTTCGCGAAGGAGTCTGCCGTCCTTGCGGTCGCCTCTGCGCTTCTTTGCCTTTTCTGTTTCCATTTTTTTCTCCTTGGTTTTTGATATAAACACAGCTCTATAGAGCCAAAGATATTCTAACACACATGTATGGTAAAATCAAAGGCTTTTAGCAAGTGCTAACAGACTTAAAAAACGATTTGAAGAACAGCTCAGACTGTGTTATAATGCTTAATGTTACGATATGTCTCCGTAGTTAAATGGATATAACAGCGCTCTCCTAAAGCGTAGTTGGCGGTTCGATTCCGCCCGGGGATACCATGTTAATAAAAGGCCCCGAGGCTGCAGATAAAGCAGCTTCGGGGTTTTGTTTTTACAGTGAATTGTATTTTTCGTCAATCTTTTTCAGCATGTCCGGGATAGGAATGTGCTGTGGGCAGCGCTTTTCACAGTTGCCGCAGTGCACGCAGTCGTTTGCGTTCGGGCCGATATCCTTGTAGATTTTTTTAAGGTCACCCCAAAGATATACGAAGTCCTTTGCACACGCCTCATTGTAGGCTGAGAATATTTTTGAAATCTTTATGCCTGATGGGCAGTCCGCACAGTAGTTGCACTTCGTGCAAGGCACGAAAACTTCCTTTGACATCGCCTTTCCTGCCGCATAAGCAGCATCTATTTCCGCTGCTGTAAGGCCTTCCTCGCGCGAGAAAAAGTCGGTGTTTTGGTAAACCTGCTCAGGCTCTGCCATGCCGGAAAGAATCCAGCCCACGCGCGGGAGACTTTCAAGCCAGCCAAAAGCGAAGTCTGTGTAGCTCAGACCGTGCTCAGTGCTTGCCGCATCGAGAATCTTCCGGCCCTCCGCACTTGGCATGCGGGAAAGTGTGCCTCCGCGAAGCGGTTCCATTACTACGACCGTCTTGCCGAACTCGTCGGCGATTTCGTAAAGTGCCTTTGTGTTGATGTAGTCCCAGTCGAGGTAGTTCAGCTGCAGCTGCACAAACTCAATGTACTGCCCCCACTTTTCGAGGCAGTCGCGCAGCAGTACCGGCGAGCAGTGAAAGCTTGCGCCGAGATGACGAATGCGGCCCTTTTCCTTTTCCTTTGCAAGAGTCGGAAAGATGTCCGCCTTTTCAAGGTTGTCGTACCAGCCTCGCTCAATATCGTGAACGAGGAAAAAGTCGAAATAGTCGACGCCACAGCGGCCGAGCTGTTCTTCGAACTTTGGAATTACTGCATCCTTGGTCTCGATGAGCCATGTCGGGAGCTTGCTGGTGATCTGAAAGCTGTCGCGAGGATGGCGCTCCACCAGCGCGCGGCGAAAGATTTCTTCGCCCTTGCCGTTTAGGTAGGTGTAGGCCGTGTCGAAATAGGTGATGCCTCTCTCAAGACTCGCGTCAACGATTGCGCAAGCTTTGTCGAAATACGGCTGTCCGCTGTCATCCATTGGAAAGCGCATGTTTCCCAGACAGAGCTTGCTGACTTTAGTTCCTTGAAAATCCGTGTACCTCATTTATTCCTCCTTTTTGCTTTAGCCGGCGATTATGCTGCGGATAAGCATCAGCAGCAGGTTGCTATCATATAATTTGTGTGCGAAATATGAGCTTTGCATTACGCTGTAAAACGCTTCCACCTTGTCGGGGAAGAACATATTCGCGCATGGAATTGCGATGGCCATCAGCAGAAATACAATCAGAAGACCCTTCACCGCACCCATCGCAAAGCCCAAAATGCGGTCGATGGCACCGATGAAGCTGCCCTGCTCGTCGTGCTTTCTGTCAAAGAAGCCGATGATAAGTGCCAGCACGATCTTTACGGCAAGTATGATGGTCACAAAACAGATGATTTCAAAAATCGTGTTTGCCATGCTGGTGGAAAGCTGTGATGTCACTTTGGTGCCTGCCGCGCTGAGAGCGTCTGTCAGAATCGAAGGAAGTGTGTCGAGGCCTGACATTGCACCTGAAAGCGACTGACCAAACCTGTCGGCAACCTTTTCGTAGATGGACTCGTACAGATGCGTCTTTTCGCGCAAAAGCTCCCCAAACGGTTCCGACCATATGTATGCGGCTACTACGGCGAGAATCCAGTCAATCGTTCTGAGGAACGAATGAGCAAAGCCTTTGTAATAGCCAATGATTACAAAAAGCAGTATTATCGCTGCCGTTATAATGTCAAAAAGCATTTTCTCCTCCTGTTTTCCCATTTGATATGTTAATTCTACTTTATTTACAGCGGTTTTTCAAGTGGGCGTTCGGAGTGCGAAAAGGGATTGCAAAAAATTAAAAGCCGGAGCGCTGATTGGCTTCCCGTGCCCTTTTCCTCAGCATTCCGACTTAAAAAGTAATCTTGAGTTGGCGTTTACTATATTGGCTCGTAACCACCTGCTACGCCGTGCTTTACGCGATCTCTTTCCTCTGCACGCTTTGCGTCGTTCCAGTTATCCATGGTTCCTACGAGATATCCTGTGATTCTGCGGATACGCTCAAACGGTACATCCTCGAACTTGTAGGAAAGGTTTACGTAATCGCCGTCGGCCTCGATATTCAGCCTGGTGATTTTACGGCCCGTCTTTTTGGTGACATAATCGACATACTGCTTTCTTTCTTCGTAAGGTATATCGGAATCACCTGTTACATTTACTTCAACATTGTATATATTGTCCATTTAAGTGTGCCTCCCACTTTAGAAGATTATACCACATATTGTGTTTTTTTAAAGCTTTTTTTGCAAAAAACACTAAAAATTTTTTCTTTTAAATTTTTTTTCTTTATTTTTTGATTTGTCTTGCAGTTGTGTTGCGTAGGACGTGTTATATTTAATACACGATAACAAAACAGACAGTACAGCTTAGTTTTTCGGCAAGCCCTTTTGGGAGGATGGGCTTGCCGGCCTTAATCAAAATTATAATCAATAGGTTAAAAAGGGTATGCCGGCTTCGCAAGAGGTTGGCTCTTTTTTTGTTCATATTATTGAAAAAATATATACGCGTAGTTTATAATTTAAACAGTAATACCGCATTTATCATTTTATTATTAAAGGAGGTTACAAGATGGCAAAAAAGAAATTATCACTTGCTGCGCAAATCTTCATAGCTCTGATTCTGGGCATCATTGTGGGTTTGCTGATGCAAAATTATGCAGATTTCGCAAACTCCTACATCAAGCCTTGGGGAACTATCTTCCTGAATCTTCTCAAGTTCATAGTTGTTCCTATCGTGCTTTTCTCGATGCTGTCCGGCATCATATCGATGCACGACATCAAAAAGGTGGGCTCAATCGGGCTGAAAACCATCATCTACTATATGTGCACGACAGCTGTTGCAATCATAATAGGCCTGATCGGCGCAAACATTTTCAAAGGTGCATTTCCTGTGCTTGAAACCTCCGATCTGGTTTACGAAGCAGCCGCTCCTACCAGCTTTATGGATACGATAGTAAATATCTTCCCATCGAACTTCATCAGCCCGATGGCTAACGCATCCATGCTGCAGGTAATCGTAATGGCGCTTATCATCGGTTTTGCGATTATCCTCGTTGGCGAAAAGGCAGGCCCTGCAATCAGAGGTATCAATTCCTTCAACGATGTTTTCGTAAAGTGCATGGATCTGATCCTAAAGATTTCACCTATCGGTGTTTTCTGCCTGATCTGCCCGGTTGCTGCCGCAAACGGTCCTGCAGTTCTCGGATCTCTCGCAATGGTGCTTATTGCAGCTTATATCTGCTACTTTGTTCACATGTTCCTGACATATTCGCTGACTATCAGCACCCTGGGACAGATGAGCCCCGCAAAGTTCTTTAAAGGTCAGCTCCCTGCATTCATGTTCGCTTTCTCGAGTGCATCGAGTGTAGGCACACTCCCTATCAACATGAAGGGCTGCGAGGAAATGGGCGCAGACAAAGAGGTTACTTCCTTCGTACTTCCTCTCGGTGCAACCATCAACATGGACGGAACAGCTATCTACCAGGGTGTATGCGCAGTATTCATCGCATCATGCTTTGGTATAGACCTGACACTTTCACAGATGGTTACAATCGTTCTGACGGCGACACTTGCTTCAATCGGTACAGCAGGCGTTCCGGGCGCAGGCATGGTAATGCTTACTATGGTGCTCGCATCCGTTGGTCTTCCTGTTGAAGGTATCGCACTGGTTGCAGGTATCGACAGAATCTTTGATATGGGCAGAACCGCTGTAAACGTAACAGGCGACGCCGCTTGCGCACTGATCGTTTCTAATCTCGAAAGAAAAAAGGCCGCAAGAAAGGGCAATGCTGAAAATCAGCAGGCATCATAATAAATTATAATAATTTGACATGTTATATTTATAAAACATAAAACAGAGGTCGGTTTTATCACCGATCTCTTTCTTATGTATGGCTTTTATAGCATTTCCGCCCCTCTGAGCGTGCAGTAAGCATACCCGCCGTCCCAATAATAGTCAAACACCCCTTCGACACAGATTTCGCTGCCTATTTCCGGATAATCCTCGGGATACGAATAATCGCCCTCAAGCTCAAACTCAATTCCCTGGGCGCAGCAGGCGGTGGCATCCTGTATGATGCACGCGTAATAGTTGTCCCCGCTGTCTTCATCATAATAAACATCAAAAAGCCCGCTCATCCTGATTCTTTTTCCTATGTAATCCTCGGGGGCAGATACCATATTATAGACCTCGGAATACACCATTGTGCCCGACATAACTGTTAAATCTATGTCGAGCTCGGACGAAGCTGCAGCCGCAGGTAAAGGCTCCCGAACGGCCTGATTGTCTGCATCTCCGCAGCCTGTCATACTCATAATCAGTATCGCGCACAAAACAATGCTTATTATCCTCTTCATTGCCGTTTACCTCAAAGCTTCCTTTAATACCGCCAGATTGTTTTCCATAGCAGAAAGATAGGTTTCCCCGTTTTTAACGTCTGCTGCCGTAGTTGACTGCATGGAATCCATTGTGAGAATCTGCTGATTCTTTGCTGTCGTATTTTCAACGATGGTTTCCGCAATCCTGTGGTCGTTACCTTCGATAGTCATTACCGCAGGGAGCTTCAGCTCGTCCACCTTTCCCGCGAGAAAGGTTACCGTCTCAAAGCTGGCCTCCGTCTCTGCAGAGCAGCCCACAAAAGCGGCATAGTAATCGAGGTTATAGTCGTCCACAAAATAACGGAATGGGAATCTGTCTCCAAAGAGAAGCGTTTTCGTTGCGCCTTCGGAAACTGCATTTTCAAACTCTGCATCAAGAGCTGCAAGCTTTTCTATATAGACGTCGGTGTTTGCCCTGTATGTGTCCGCATTTGCGGGGTCAATCTCACAGATGGCCTCTGAAATCTTTTCGGTCAGCACGGACGCATTGCGAAGAGAAAGCCAGACATGCTCGTCATATTCTATCTCCTCTTCTTCGCCCTCTGCGGCCTCTTCGCCTTCTTCCTCAGCCTGCATGCCTTCGATTACTTCCTCTTCCTTCACGGCGCTGCCCAGAGTCTCCAAAAGGTTTATGACCTTCATGTCTTTATTTGAAGCATCGCCGAGCACATCATCCACCCACTCGTCGGACTCACCGCCCACATAGAGAAACAGGTCGCAGGAAGATATCTTCGTAATATCTTCTATAGTCGGCTGGTAGCTGTGCAGGTCCACGCCGCTGTCAAGCAGCATCGTAACCTCTGCTCCCGCCGGGTTATCACCGAGAATATTCATTACCCAGTCGTATTCAGGGAAAATAGTTGCCACAATCTGAATGTTTTCGTTATTCTGTGCGCTGTCTGTGTTAACATCACCGCACGCAAAAAGATAGCCTGCCATAAAAATGGCGGCAATTAGAATGAAAATTTGCTTTTTCATGATAAAACCTCCGTTTATTTACGTTTTTTACATTTCAATTTTTTGTTTGACGGGGTTTATCAATTGTTCATGCGAACTTTTCTGGATACAGGGGAATCCTGCGCGCGAATAAAAAAAGAAAGGAAATTGCAGAGTACGAGTATAACAGCCAAAGAAATCACAGCCGCCTGAAGTGTCATTCCATAGCCAAACTGCTGAAGAATGCTCTCGCACTGACTGATGCATGCGCAGACAGGGCAGTCTTCTCCGCAGCAGTCATGATGAATTTCAACAACGATAAAGGTAACTGAAAACAGCACAACAACGAGCATCATAACTGCCATGATGCCCGCAACAAATCTATTCGATTGTAGCCTTACTATACTGTGCATATCCGTTACCCCGGTAGTTTAATATTACTGCTTTTTTTAATACAGATTATATTATACCACAGAAACCGGTTGTAATATCAGTGTCTGCAAAAAATAAAAAGAGCCGACTTCCCGAAAGAGCGGCATACCTTTTTACTGTGTTTTATAGCTATTTCTACTATCCCATAGGGATTAGTAGAGAACAACGATCTGCATTGCGTAAACCAGCACTGCTACTGCTGCGATTGCTACGTTTACCTTAAAGAATCTCTTTGTCATTATATTTACCTCCTACTTTTTCATTTGACTGTTGCTGTTTTTTATGTAAAACCTTGTTGCTTTCCCTTTGATGTTTTAACTATAACATCCCCTGTGCAACAGAAATGTAATCAGTTTGGAGGTTTTTAAATTTTTTTAAAAAATTTTTTTCGGGTCGTCATAAATTAATCTCCCTTGCCTGGAGTGAGACTTCATTCTGTATCCTCCTAAAAGAAACTCAGCTGTTCATACTTTTGCGGAAACTCGTTCATGTATTCAAAGCACTCACTCGGGTTACTCATCATGCCGGTCTCACGGCACATGTCGTGAAAGACCGCCATAAGATGCTTTGCGTTCGGGCTTGACAGCATGTAAGCGTAGCCGTACTCACGAATGTAGCGCTGCTTAAGTCCCGGGAAGTGCTTGTCGAGCGCTGCGTAGTAATACTCTCTGTCGCCGTCGCGAAGCGTTAGCCCCATATCAAAGCAGATGATGCCCTTTACGCCCACATCCGCACATGCAGAAAGTATTGAGCGCACGTTTTCTTCCGTGTCGTTGATGTAAGGCAGTATCGGTGTAAGCCAGACAACCGTCGGAATTCCGCGCTTTTGCATTTCGCGCAGCACCTCAAGCCGCCTGCTTGACCTGCAAACATTAGGCTCCACAATGCTGCAAAGCTCGTCGTCAAAGGTCGTGATTGTCATCTGGACCACGCACTTCGTAGCTTTGTTTATGTCATCGAGTATGTCGATGTCGCGCATTATGCGGTCGGACTTTGTCTGAATCGCAAGTCCGAACTCGTAGCGCTTTATTATTTCGAGACACTTTCTCGTAAGACCAAGCTCTTCCTCGCAGTGCATATAAGGGTCGCTCATCGCACCCGTACCAATCATGCACTTTTCGCGCTTTGAACGAAGCGCCCGCTCCAAAAGCTCCGGTGCGTTCTGCTTTACCTCGATGTCCTCGAAATCATGCGTGAACTGGTAGCACCTGCTGCGACTGTCGCAATAAATGCAGCCATGCGTGCATCCGCGGTAAATATTCATTCCATGGCGCCCATGGT
>DGGP01000059.1 GCA_002392265.1 Firmicutes bacterium UBA3871
CTTCATCATATCCCGCAGATACGGTTCAAACGAGCCACCGCAGTGCTTTCCGCAATATATATCTATTTCCAGCCGGCCGTTAAACATCTCGGGCAGCATCAAAAGCCCCTGAATGTGGTCCAGATGAATATGCGAAAGCAGCACCGTTACTTTTTTGATACTGCCCGGCATATTCTTTCGGAGATTGAGAAGCCCCGTTCCGGCATCTATTACTATTGCATGTTCCGGCTCCGGCTCGCCGTTTTCAGGCTCCGCATATACAACCATACAGGATGTGGCGCAGCCAAACTCTCTGAACTCGTCCCCCGAGACCGGTATTGAGCCCCGCAGTCCAAGCAGACAAATCTTGTTCTTCATTTTCTACTCTTCTTTCTCTTCTTTCACACTTTCATCATTTCCCTTATTTTCCTTTAAATTTACATTCATCTTTGAGGAATAAGGGTTTACATTCTTCTTTGGCGGAGCGTTGTCTGCCACCGCATCTCCGATGGAAAGCCTGCCGCCATTTTTTCTTTTCGTCCTTACCAGAAATACAATCAGCAGGATTGTGCCGATTATAATCAAAACCAGTCCGATAATCACAATCTTTATCATCGTCATGACGGATTTAACTACGAACATACCCAGGTCTGCGATATCCTTTCTCGATATCGAAATACCAGTGCTGCTCTCACCGCCGCTGCCCTGATGATTTTCATTGAGCGCAGTTCTGTCCGTACTTTCAACGACCGTAATTCCGTAGGCTGCTTCATAATGGTCAATGATTCTGTCAAAGGTTTCCCTGACCGCTGCATCGTAATTACCCTCCGCAAAGCCCGGTTCGAGGCTCTCGGTAAGTATCAGCTTGATTTCACCTGACGGGAACGAGGATTTGATTCCCTCTCCCTGCAGCATGTAGTAATCGTTATCGTCGACCGCAAGCAGCAGCAGAACGCCGTTATTCTTTGCACGGTCGCCTATACCCCAGCCAGAGAAAATCTCCTTGGCAAAATCAGTGATAGGTGTGGCGCCCGTTGTGCCCACGCAAACGATGACAGCCTGCGCACCGCATCCGTCATAAAGCGAAATATTCTTTGCCACTATATAATTTTCGGTTTCCTGCGAAAGAACACCTGCCGTATCGTACACATAAAATGCCTCCGTCGGCTCAGGCACATTCACATCGTCCCCTCCGAAAAGGGAGCCCGGCCCGCCGAACACTCCTGTCATCGATATGATTATTCCGACGATAAGCAGTGCCACAATAGGGCCTAAACCTCTCTGCTCCATTTTTACTGTCTCCTTAGAATATTACTGCCGGCTGTGCCTTTGGCATGATGAGTCTCGGCAGAATGCCTCTGATCGCCTTGTTGTACTTTTCGGCCGCCTCCGCATAAACGACATTCTGGCCAAGCCTGTAAAGCGCCGTCTCCATCTGCGTCATGTACATTATCGCCGCATCTCTGTCGTACTCCGGAACATCGGATGCAGTAAGCATCGCCGCATAGACTATCTCTGCCTGCGCCTTTACTGTCTCCAGAGGCTCCTGCACTGCAGTCACACTGCCGCCCTTTGTCTTCAGAGTCTCCAGGCCGTTTTTAAGCTCTTCCGTCGCATATCCGTAGGTCTCCGCTATATTGTACAGCTCGAGTCCGTTTGTCGTGTAAACGGCAACGTCCTGAATCGGCTTGCCGTAAGCCTGCGATCCGTTTTTGTAGATGTTGTCCATATCGTTTTCGATTGAATGTATGGATCTGTTGCAGCCCAAAACAATCGAGAGTATGATGACAATCACCAGCACAACCTTTGCTGCTTTGCGATTATACTTCAGTTCTTTCATCTTTCACCTCGCCTGCAAGCTGCGGCTTTATCACTTCGATGAGCTTGTTCTTAAGCTCGCCTTCGATTCTGCCCAGCTCCTGTTGTGCCTCGAGTCTCTTTTGGTGACCTTCGGCCTGAATGTTTCTGACTTCGTCGAGTGTTGCAATGAGTTCCTTGTTTGTATGTGTCAGTGTTTCTATATCTATTATGCCTCTCTCGCTTTCCTGAGCGATTGCCACTGTTGACTGATGCAGCTTTTCGGCATTACGCTTTAAAAGCTCGTTTGTCACATCAGTAACGGCTCTCTCTGCGCGGAGAGCTTCCTCGGAATGAGCCAGCCCCAGCGCAATAATCATCTGGCTCTTCCACAGCGGAATGGTATTTACGATGGTGGACTGAATCTTTTCGCTCATCATGTTGTCGTTGTTCTGTACCATTCTGATCTGCGGTGCCATCTGAACCGAAACCATGCGTGTCAGCTCGAGGTCGTGAATCTTCTTTTCAAAGCGTTCGAGCTGAGCGGCAAAATCGTTTGCCCTCTGTGCATCCTCTGCTGCGCCGGTTTCTTCGGCCTTGCGCTGAAGCTCGACAAGTGTGGTGCTCTGAGCTTCCTCGAGCTTCTTTTTGCCGGCTGCTATATATAATGAAATCTCCTTGAAGTATTCGTGGTTGGTCTCGTAGAGCTCGTCGAGAATCGCAATGTCTTTAAGGAGTGTTACCTGGTGATCGTCAAGCGTCTCAATGATGCTGTTTACGCTCTTTTCGGCCTTTTCATATTTTGCCTTTAATACGGCTACATTTTTCTGTGCTTTTTTGAAAAGTGCCTTGAGGCCCTTGCCGCCTTCGATTTCCTCGTTAAATACTTCGAGCTCGCCTACCAGCTTTGCCACCATGTTTCCAACCTCGCCCAGGTCGTTTGTCTTTACCGAGCCAAGTGCGGAATCCGCAAAATCAGCGACCTTTTTCTGAGCATTCGCACCGTACTGAATAATCGCCGTGCTGTCTGTGATGTCGATGCCGCTTGCCATCTTGTCTATCTCTGCCAGCTGGGTATCCGAAAAGCTTGTCTTGTCGAGGACAGCGAGCTGGTTGATTGCCTGCTCTTCATCCTTTGTCATTTCCAGAACCGATGTTACCTTTTCCATTGTCATTACTTCTGCCATTTGTTGTCCTCCCAAAATTCTTTGTCTATTGTCGGTACCGCTGCAGGTGCTTCATTTGCCCGTGCAGCCTGTGCTGTCTGCTGCGGCATCTCGTCCTCGTCCAAAAGCGCATCCTTGCGGAGCATGGTCTCGAGAACCTTTATGTCTGTTGTGACATCGAGCTTGTCGTCTGCAAAAAGCGCATCAAGCTGGTGCTTAAATGCTGTGTCTATTGTCTCAAAGGCCGCCTCTATGCTATCGGTTAGCGCTTTGATATTGACCGTTTCCGTGTTCTGTGCAATCGCCTCGGCATACTTTGCCATCAGCTTGCTCGCAATCGGCAGGTAGTAGTTCATAAACCTGCGGACCTGCGGAATTTCCTGCGGTCTGTCAACGAGAGCTTCGCGTATCTTTTCGACGGTGCTCTCGATTTCGCCGACAGTCTTTTCCGCCTTCATGGCGTCATTGCGGATTTCGTCGTTTGCGACCTTCCCCGCCCGCCTTGCAATCTTTGCGTGCTCTGCAGATATTACTTCGAGCTGAGTGTTTATTTCATTAACTATAGCATCGAGGTCGGCATTGCCGCTGTGGAATTTTACCTGCTCGCGCACTACCTTTTTCGGAGTAAGCACTCCCGCCAGCGCGCCGATTGCCACTGACGCTACCGCTGTTATTAAAACAAAGATGAGTTTATGCATAGGCAGAAAAATTGCCGCGAGAATCCAGACGATGCACGCTACCCAGAACGCCATCGCGGATTTATGCTTTGTTTCAACATATTCCTTTGTGCCTTCGCGTATTATGGTTTGTTTTTCTTTCTTTGCCATCTTTTTACCTTTTCCTTTTTGTAAGTATAATCACATACCTATACATAATATATTATATAAATTTTTCCGAGTATTTTCAACCTTTACAGCATAGTAAAAACGGCGGTTTTAAACCGCCGTTTTCATATTTCTTTTATGCTTTCCTTTTGAGTGTCATGTTTTTTGCTGTACCTACTGAACAAAGCCGTTCTGCACCAGATAATTACTGATTGTATTATAGGTTTCCAGAACTTTTGTCGCATAGGTTGTGGAATATGAACCCCTGTTTACCTTTGAGGAACCCTGGTTGTAAGCCGAAAGGCCGAGTGTCCAGTTACCGTCATAGGCATTAATACGCTCGCTCACATACTGTGCGCCGAACATAATATTTTTGTAAGGGTCGTAAAGATCTTCAAGTGAAAGTCCCCACCTTGCTCCGGTGGAAGGCAAAATCTGCATCATGCCGGCAGCCTTTTTTGGTGAATAGTTGCCGCAGTTGTAGCCGAAATGGCTCTCTCTTCTGGCTATGGACATGAGTAGCTGTTCGTCTATTCCGTAAAGATAGGCCGCCCTCTTGAAGAAGAAAACGTAATTCTGTGCCAGCGATGCAGGAACCGTTGCATTGGCCTGCATGATGTAATTCACATAACCGCGATTTCTTAATAACTCTGCCGAGTCTACATAGCCGGATGCAGGAACGCCTGGATCCGTACTGATACCTACTCCGTAGTATGGGTCAAAG
>DGGP01000108.1 GCA_002392265.1 Firmicutes bacterium UBA3871
GAACGAGCTGGCAGGAGAGCTTCCCGAAATGGATCTCGCCTATATAGATCCGCCTTATAATGAGCATCCCTACGGCTCGAACTATTTTATGCTGAATCTGATAAACGACTACGAGAGACCGGCAGATGTCAGCAAGGTTTCGGGTATTCCAAAGGGCTGGAACAGGTCGAGGTACAATCGCAGGAGGGAAGCACTCGCTGCGATGCAGCAGCTCTGTACCGATTTGAAGGCATCGCATCTTTTAATCTCCTTTAGCGACGAGGGCTTTATTTCAAAGGAGGATATGGTGGAAATGCTGGAAAAGCTCGGGGATGTGTGCGTGCTTGACAAGGAATACAACACGTTCCGCGGCAGTCGCAACCTTTCGGCGCGCGACATACATGTGAGAGAATATTTATATCTGGTAGAAAAAAGGTAAAAATATTGACGCTTATTTTTACTCAGAGTATACTTAAAAAAATTGAAGTTTGTGATATTATAATACATCGAAAAGAGGGATAGAATGTTTAGACTGAATGTGAACATTATGCTCCTTACAAAGCTCATAACAAAGGAGCGGATTGATGCGGTCATTTCTGATGTGACCTTCAAGGATACGGCCATTCTTTGCATGGAAAAGGAACTTCCAAATGAAGCTTTCGACTACAAGCATCTGGGTATCAGGATAGTTGACAGCGTTGAAGGTGCGAAGTCGGAGCCGGCGGAGTTTATTTATACGATATTGGTAAGTGACACTGTGCCGACTGACACAAAGGCGATAAGCTGTATTTTGTCGCCGAGCACACCACCTGAATATTTTGCATTCCAGCTGAACAGGGCACTTTACGGAGTAATCGGAAATTATTTGTACCATGCGGCGTGGAATATGCTCGAAACAACGACAAACCTGGCCCCGGACCTAATCTGGTACAAAGCACTCGACGGCTCACATTTTAACGTAAACGATGCATTTTGCTATCCGGTTTCGAGGAGCAAAGAGGACATCGAGGGCAGGAAGCATGCTTACATATGGAATGTGTCCGAGGATGAGGCTTTTGCCTGCCAGGAGTCTGAAGAGGTGACGCTGAGGGAGAACAAGGCCTGCTCCTTTGAAGAGGCTGTTAACACTCCGGACGGCATAAAAACGATGATCACCTACAAAACCCCTATCACCACCGGAAAGGGAACGATTATAGGAACTGCGGGACTTGCAAGGGATGTGACAAAGCAGAGAAAATACGAAAGCAGGCTCCACGAGCTGGCTATGACGGACTTCCTTACAGGCCTTTACAACAGGCACAAGCTTTACCGCGAGGCGGAAAGGGTATATCCGGGCGAAAAGACCGTAATATATCTGGATCTCGATTATTTCAAGAAAATCAACGACAATTACGGCCATGAAAAGGGCGATATGATATTAAAGCTTCTTTCGGACGAGCTCAAAACGAAGTTCTACGACGGAATTACCGCACGTATGGGCGGCGACGAGTTTGTTGTGGTAATGAGGAGCGACTGCAGTGACGCAGAGCTTCAAAATCGCTTTACTGCAATGGAAGCCGGCTTTGAAGCTTCCAAAGAAACTGCGGGCATCGGCGTTCGTTTTTCCGCCGGCATCTACCGCGGTAGTCTCCCTATCGATGAGGCCATAAAAAAGGCGGACGAGCTGATGTACGCGGAAAAGAGAAAGCATCACGGGGATAATAAAGAATAAAGTAAAAAAACGGAGGACAAGCTGCGAGCCTATCCTCCGTTATTTTTTATGTCTGTTTTACTTATCTCTTCCCGACAAAGAACAGTGCCAGTGTTCCCGGACCGGAGTGTGCTCCGATTACAGGACCTACAAAGCCGATGTGGGCTGCACCGTGTCCGTGCTTTTCTTCAATCATGCTTTCGAGGATTGCCGCATCACCTGCGCAGTCACCCTGAGAGATGAAGTAGATGCCGCCGTCGGGATCTGCCGCGAGCTCGCTGTACTTGTCGGCGAGTGCCTTTATAGCCAGGCGTCTGCCGCGAACCTTTGACATTGCAATCAGCTTGCCTTCGTCATCAACGTGCATAACAGGCTTGATGTCGAGAACTGTTGCCGCAAACGCAGCTGTCGGGCTGATTCTGCCGCCGCGCTTCAGGTATTTCAGGTCATCTACCGTAAACCAGTGGCTGAGTGACGGAATGGTTTCATTTACATAGCCCTCAAGCTCTTCGAGGGTGGCACCTGTCTTTTTCTTTTCCACTGCGAGGTAAACAAGCAGCCCTTCGCCTTCAGAAGCGCAGAGAGAATCGATAACGACAATCTTCTGGTCAGGGAACTGGCTTTCGAGCTCCTGAGCTGCGATGAAAGCAGACTGGCAGGTTGTGCTGATGCCGCCTGAAACGCAGATACAGATGATATCGTTCCCGAGCATGAGCTCCTCTGTGAAGACTCTCTTAAAACCTTCCGGATTAACTGCGGAGGTCTGGAAAACAGAGCCTTCACGCATTTCTGTATAAAACTTTTCAGGCTTTACCTCTCTGTTGAGATATATTCTGGAATCCTCAATATTTCTTACAGTAAGGTCTGCACACTTTACGCCCCACTGCTCGAGTGTGGCTATATCGATGTCACAACCGGAATCGGTGATGATTGTATATGGATTCATGTTATCCTCTTATCCTCCTTATTCAGCAGATATGATATAGTGATAAATCGGCTGCTTGCCCGGAACGACTGTCACGTCATGTCTAGGCGAAAGCACGCTTCTCAGTGTCTCTGCTGCCTTTTCTGCTTCCGAAGCGCTGATGCCCTTGCCGTAGTAAACCGTAACAATCTCGCGGTCGCCGATTTCCTTTGCAAGCATTTTCAGACAGTCGGAGCTTGTATTTGCTGCGCAGTAAAGCTCGTTGTCAACGATGCCTATGTACTGGCGCTTGTGAACCTCGATGTCGTTTACGGTAGCGGACTTTACAGCGCGCGCAATTGAAAGCGTCAGCACTGATTCTGCAGCCATCGTCATGTTTTCGACGTTCTGCTCCATAGTGGCATCAGGGTCGAATGAAATCAGAGCCGATACGCCCTGCGGGATGGTGGTTGTCTTTACTACCGAAACCTCCACATCATCAGCAAGGTTTGCGGCCTGCTTTGCAGTCAGAACGATGTTCGAATTGTTAGGCAGCAGGATTACCTTTTTGCAGCCGAGGCTGCGGATTGCCTTAAGGAATTCGTCCGTGCTCGGGTTCATGCTCTGCCCGCCGGCAATCACATAACCTACGCCAAGCTCTGTGAAGAGGTTTTTGAGACCGTCGCCGTTTACAACGGTTACGAGGCCGTATTCATCCTTGAGCTGAGGCTTTTCTTCCTGCTCCTTTGACGTAACGATAGCGCTGTGCTGCTGACGCATGTTCTCGATCTTTACAAACTGAGGATCGCCGAACTCCATCATGCGTGAAATAACCGTCATAGGCTCGTTCGTGTGAACGTGAACCTTTACGATTTCATCGTCAGCAACCAAAACGATGCTGTCACCCAGATTGTCCAGGAAAGGTCTGAGCTCGTTTATCTTTTCTTCAGGTATATTTTCTTTTCTGTTCATCAGACATTCCGTGCAGTAACCGAACTTGATTTCTTCGGTTGAGAATGCTGAAAAGTCTGCATCGCTGCGCAGTTCATCGGAATCTTCCGTTACCTCGCGCTTTGCGATTTCTTCCGGCTTTACACCCTTTAACGCACTAATCATTCCGGCAATGATGATGGTAAAACCAAAACCACCGGAGTCTACCACGTTTGCGCGCTTCAGTGCAGGGAGCATGTCAGGAGTCTTCTTCAGGGTTTCGCCTGCCAGCTTTGCAATGCTGTCCATACCGCTTTCAATATTCTTTGGGAAGTCTTCCTTTTCGAATACGGTACATTCACGCATTACCGTAAGGATAGTCCCCTCTACAGGTTTCATCACAGCATTTCGTGCAGATTCCGCGCCGCTGCGGAAAGCGTCAATCAGGAGCTTTATATCCGCAGTAGCATGGCCGGCAAATGCATCTGCCATACCACGGAAGAAGAGTGACAATATAACGCCGGAGTTGCCGCGTGCTGCCCTCATGGTGGCCTTTGCTGCTGCGGCAGCATATGCGGAGAGATCCATCTTGCCAACGGCTATAGATCTTACCGCATCAATGGTCAGGAACATATTTGATCCCGTATCACCGTCCGGAACCGGGA
>DGGP01000035.1 GCA_002392265.1 Firmicutes bacterium UBA3871
AGTCAACATCACGAATAAAGCTGAACTCAGTAGTCGCTTTTAACTTCTTGCTGTCCACAAGCTCCTTTAGCACCGCATCGATTACATCACCAATGTAATTCTTTCCTGCGTTCACCATGTCGACCTTTTCAGCCTGCACGTCGAAGCCTATAGTATCAAATCCTGCAATCGCCTTGTCAACGGCAAGCGGAAGCCCGACATAGCCAAGACCGACAACTCCGACTTTCAGCGTTTTATTATCTATTTTCTTTATGAGTTCTTCTTTTATAGACATTCTAAAGAGTCTCCTTTGTACACATTACAATTGCTTTTTTTGCTTGTACAATTTTCTTAGCAACAATCCAATTTTTTTAGGAAATACACTTATCAACAGTAACACCCAATATGGACTTCTGTTGTATAATTTGATATATTGATAGTTTTCTTTAAGATCTTTGCAAGTGAAAGCCCCTTGTGAATGAGCTGAAAGCAACACTTTGTTATTAAGCATACCGCTTATTTCAGTTCTTTTCCTGAAATGCTTCAGCTTTTCTTCATAAGTAAATCCCGGAAGCCTGAAAACCAGCTCGCTCCAGCCCCTAGCGTATATCTCCATAATATGCGAAATGTACGCTACAAATCCCGGGCGAAGCATTTCAACATAATCATTTTTTAAGTAACACAACCTCATGCCATGAAGACCTGCATAATCCAAGATAGCACCAAGGTGTGCAAACCCCGTTCCATGATATCTTTCAAATTCGCTTTTCTCAATCATATTACGGGAAAAGATATCTGCGCTTATCCAAGAGAGCCCTCCTGTCGCAAACTTATATAGTATGATTTCCTTGTCTTCATATATTCCTTCTTTTATGTCTCCAACTACCTTAGGGTCGCCCAGAAACAAAAGGTCAGGTTTTTCTTTCTGAAGCTTTTCTAGTATCGGATATACGTCTTTTCTGATAGTGTCATCATCGCCAAGAAGCCACGCGTATTCTGTTTGGGCAAGCTTTAATACCTTGTCAAAATTCCTATCCATGCCTATGTTTTCTTCGTTACATGAATAAACAATATAAGGATACTTTCCTCTAGCCTTAAGTACAACATCCTTAGTATCATCTGTAGAGCAGTTGTCGGAAATAATCACAGGTATTTCATATTTGCTTATGATCGGAATTAAATTTTCAAGGTTTTCTTTTAACTGGTCTCTTCGATTATATGTAGGAATACAAATCGACAAAATGTCATTCATTTTACTGTCCTTTTCCTCTCGCTTTTTCTGCTGTTCCCCTTAAAAGCCAAATTTACTTATGAGATACGGCGATGTTGAACTTGCTACAGAAAAAAGAATTTCCTCAGGTTTCATCTCAATTGCGCCAAAATTTAATGTTGAAGTAGATTTTAATTCCTCTTTCCGCTGCTCAACAAAACTCCTGAGCGTTCTACTCTCCCCTGTACCGACTTCAAAATGCCTGTACCCGCTATATTTTGGCAAATCATTTAACACCTTAATGTACGCTTCGGCAGCATCTTCAACCCGTACAAAATCTCTTTCTTGAGTTCCAAGAGTTAAATCTATTTGAGGAACATTTTCTTTAAGCTGTGTTTCAAGCCACGGCACAAACTTATCCACGCGATCGCCCGGCCCGTAAATATGTTCCATGCACAAATTGATAAAACAGATTTTATCTTCTATTGCACGCAATCTCCCCCATTCACTAAACTGATATTTGGACAAGGTATAGTCCGGCATGTATAGGCGCTCACCTTTTTCAATTCTATCCGGAAGCTGCTTGCAAAAGAACGAATCTGTATTTACAAAATATCGGCACCCACACGCAATTGTACTTTCCAGAAGCATCATGGGAAAGACTAGATTACTCGAAAAAACTTCCTCTGTATTGGCATTACCTCTGCCGTATGAAGTCGCACAATGCACAACAACCTCCGGCATGAAGTGTGAAATACCATCTTTCCAAGCATTCATGCTTATACCGGTATATTGCCCTTCCAAGTTGGCTATCCTTTCCATGTCTGATGTTTCACGAAGAGTTGCCGCGACTGCATGTCCCTCGCGAAGCAATGCTCTCAGAACATTACTTCCCAAAAATCCGGTTGCGCCAGTTAAAAAGACTTTCATTTTTATTTTTCCTCTATCGCTGCAATAATAATTCTTGCCATATAGTCTATCATTTCATCCGTCATTCCGGGATATACTCCTACCCAAAATGCATTATTCATTACAAAATCGGTATTTTTCAAGCTCCCTACAACTCGATAGGCAAAACTATTCCTTATTTCGTCAAATGCAGGATGCTTTATTAAATTCCCTGAAAAAAGCAATCTTGTCTGAATATTATGCTCTTCTATATACTTCGTAATTTTATTGCGTTCTATTCCACTACCTTCTTTTGCAGAGATGATAAAGCCAAACCAAGAAGGTTCACTGTTTTCTGCGGGCTCTGGTAAAACTAATCTATCAGACACTGACTCTAGTGCGTTTCTCAGTCTTTGCCAATTATGTTTCCTTCTTTCTATGAAACCGGGAAACTTCTCTAGCTGTGCACAGCCTACTGCAGCTTGCATATCCGTAACCTTTAGGTTGTAGCCCAAATGGCTGTATACGTATTTATGGTCATATCCAAAAGGTAACTCTCCAAATTGCCCATCAAACCTATGCCCACAAATGCCATCCTGGCCTGAAGGGCATATGCAGTCACGCCCCCAATCACGATAAGATAAAATCAATTTGTGTAGTAACGGATTGTCAGTATAGACGGCTCCGCCCTCGCCCATTGTCATGTGATGCGGTGGGTAAAAAGAACTTGTTCCTATATCACCCCAAGTACCCGTAAATTTTGTAATTCCATCTATGGTATATTTTGAACCTAACGCATCGCAATTGTCCTCTACCAACCAAAGATTGTGCTTATCACAAAAAAACCTAACCGCCTTTATATTAAATGGGTTGCCTAATGTATGCGCCACCATCACTGCTTTCGTTTTGGGACTGCATGCCTCTTCAAGCCTATCAATATCAATATTATACTGGGGTATAGTTACATCCACAAATACAGGGACTGCCCCATATTGCAGAATGGGTGCAACCGTTGTCGGAAACCCACAAGCAACAGTTATAATTTCGTCACCCCGTTTTATCTGCCTCTCGCCAAGCTCTGGCGCTGTAAGCGCAGTGAACGCTATCAAGTTTGCGGATGAGCCGGAATTCACCAAGTGAACATACTTAACACCAAGCCATTTTGCGAAATCCTTCTCAAATTTATCTGCAAACCTACCTGTTGTAAGCCAAAAGTCAAGCATTGCATCCGTGAGAGCTTGCATTTCTTTCTCATCGAAAACACGAGCTGCATAAGGCATGCGCTCCCCCTCTCGGAATTTTTCTTTCCTCTCTTTGAAATCTCGGTAATATTGCGCAACTATCTCTTTTATGTAGTTCCGCGCTTCCTCTTCATTTTTCCAATTCATCAATTTGCCCTATATACTCCTTTATCTGTCTATCCGTGACACTTCTTAAATCTTCGTTTTCAAGCCAAGCTTTGCTCCACTCAACAACTTTTTCGACTGCCTTCTCAAGATTCCAGTGCGGATTCCAAGCAAATGTCTGCCTCAGTTTATCACAATTGAGTTTTAAATACTTTGCCTCATGCGGAGCGTTTTTCTCTGCCTTGTTCTCCCAACGCTGACCATTGCCCCACGCCTTGCAAAACATATCTGCAAGTACTCCTGTTGTGACACAATCGCTCTCATCAGGTCCTACATTGTAACTGCCGGACTTTGTAATATCTCCGTACTGTGCCTTCCCAATCATGAGGTATGCAAAGAGCGGCTCCAGTACATGCTGATACGGTCTAGTGGAATTTGGATTTCTGATTATGACAGGCTTTCCTTCCATTGCTGCTCTCACGCAATCAGGAATTATGCGATCTCTTGCGAAATCACCGCCGCCTATGACATTGCCTGCCCGTGCAGTACTTACAGCAACTCTTCCGTCAGAAAAATAACTACTTCTGTAGCTATGTGTCACAAGTTCCGAACACGATTTGCTGTTAGAATAAGGATCGTAACCATCAAGAGGTTCATCCTCTACGAACGCCTCATCAAGATCTCTGTTTAGATAAACCTTATCCGTTGTTACATTCAGGAAGGATTTCACCGAATCAGACAGCCTCACGCACTCCAAGATGTTTGCAGTGCCCATAACGTTGGTTTCGTATGTATAAAGTGGCCTCTCATAGCCTTCTTTTACTATCGGTTGGGCCGCCATATGGATTACAATCTCAGGTTTCGCCTCATCAAAAGCCCTTCTGAGTTTATGAAAATCCCTGATATCCCCTATAACTGAGTTTATATCTTTACCTATTCCTGCAATCTCGAAAAGGTTAGGATTTGTCGGTGGCTTCAAAGCATAGCCGGTAACATCTGCGCCGGCCAAGGTCAGAATCCGGCATAGCCATGCACCTTTAAATCCCGTATGCCCTGTGATAAAAACTTTTTTCCTCTTGTAAAAACTACTATCAAAGTTATTCATCTTCTTCGATTATATCCATACCTTCCACGGAGCATTATTATTCGCCCACATTTTCTCCAACTGTTCTTTTTCACGGAAAGTGTCCATACACGCCCAAAACCCTTCATGCTTGTAAGCCATTAACTGCCCCTCTTTTGCAACACGCTCGAGAGGAGCTTTTTCAAGAACAGTTTCATCTCCATCAATGTAGTCTATAAAATCCGGCTGGCACACCATAAAGCCAATGTTGATCATATTTCCATCGCCTTGAGTCTTTTCGCGGAACTCCTTTATATGACAATCCTCGGTAATGTCAAGTACGCCAAAACGCTGTCCGGCATTATATGCGGACATTGTAACCATCTTCCCATGAGACTTATGAAAATCTAAAAGCTTTTTAATATCTACATTTGAAACGCCATCGCCATAAGTCAGCATAAATGGCTCGTTTCCAATATACTCCCGTACACGCTTCACACGCCCGCCTGTCATGGTATTAAGCCCTGTGTCTGCGACGGTTACTTTCCATGGCTCAGAGAAATTGTGGTGAACAATCATTTCATTTTTACCATTAGTGAAATCATATGTAATATCCGATGTATGCAAAAAATAATCTGCAAAATACTCTTTTATAACGTGCTGCTTATACCCTGCACACACAATAAACTCATTGAACCCATAGTGACTATACAGTTTCATTATATGCAGCAGAATTGGCATTCCACCAAGTTCTACCATTGGTTTTGGCTTGTATTGACTTTCTTCGGAAATTCGTGTACCGAATCCTCCGGCAAGTATTACAACTTTCATTATGTTCTTCGCCTTTCGTATAATGCCCCCGGCCACCGCCAAAAGCACACAATTTAACATCTTATTATACCAATAATCCCCCCGTTAGTAAACCAACAGAGGGATTATTTTCTCTATTTCTCACTCATCCTTAACCTTCACATCCGGCAACAGCCCGATGAAACGTGCGAGGCAAACGATGTTCATGAATACAAATCCTCCAATGTTATGCACTGCACATTTGGAATATCAGCAGTGTCAAACCATTTTGTGAAACCGCTTAAAGAAAACAGCAGGTACCCGGTAACATTATATTTCCCGGATATAAGCTTCGATCTTTGAACCAGTGTCTCGTATGTTTCTTTATCGATTTTCTCGTTCTTAAACTTGCATTCGCCCAAAACCGCCGTGTTATCAACTGCGGAAATGCCCACAACATCGATGTCTGCCGATTGATTGGATCGTTTACCGTCCGCATTAACAATCTGCTCAATGCCCCACCAGGTTCCTGTTTGTGTTATGAAATTTCCAAAGGCTCCGGTGACTCCTTTCTCCAATGTGTAGTATCTGCACATTTCTTCAAAAACGCTCGACATAAAAGAATGTAGCTGCGGCTTTACCACCTTTTCATAATAGAAATCGCCTTGCCCCATCTCTATCACGCTGACAGCTTTTGGGATAAATAGATACCAGAACTTAAACATGTGGTCCTTTAAGATATATTGTGTCTTCTTTTTATTTTTCTCATCAGTAATGCAAGCTCTTTTTTCTACAAGTCCCACACTAATCAGTTTCTCTAGCGAATACAGCACTGTGGTTTCTTTTTCATGCACCTTTGTTGCTAAAAGACTTACTGTATTTGCGCCTGAAGCCACCTGCTCAATTATATTGTTAACAAGCGTTGTGTCAGAGAATTCCTGTGTCAAAAGATTCTTGGTTTCGTCAAAAAGGTATCCGCCGGCATCAAAAAACAGCCTTTTTATATTATCATCGAGACTGGCATTCCTATCAAACAGCGACAAATATTTTGCCACACCTCCGGTTACACCGTAGCATATAGCCTTTTCTTCAGCGGAATAACCCGGAACAAACTCTGCCGAATTTTTATAATTAAACGGCTCAAGTTTAATCTGTGAATCCCTCCTGCCAAACAAAGGACTTTTCTCGCTGAGCACCTTCTTTTCCATAAAGCTTAATGCCGAACCGCACAGTATCAGCATTATCTCTTTGTCAAGCCACTCCGTATCAATGTATTTCTGAAAAACAGACAAAAGTGCCTCGTCCTTTTCCGCCCAATATGGCAACTCGTCTATCACGACAACCAACTTTTTTCCTTCGTGCGAAAGCTTTCTCGTAATAGCATCCAGCACACTTTCCGGCGAAGCAAATTTTGCTTCGCTGTACGCAGGGTCAATCACATCCATCGCTTGCTTTGCAAACAGCTCCAGGTTTCGCTCCGCACCAACCTTTGTGGCTGTATAAAATATTGCTTTTTTCCCCTTTATGAACTCTCTGAGCATAAACGACTTTCCAACTCTGCGACGTCCATACAGCACAATCATGCCAAAGCCCTTTTTTTCATATGCTCTTTCCAGTACGCCAAGCTCTTTCTCTCTTCCTATGAACACTTCCTTTTACCCTCTTTCATTCAAATCGTTTTCATTCAGTTCGATTTTATTCAAATTGATTTCAATATATTTTAACACCATTTTTCTCCGAACGCAATAGACCTTTCAAGGAAACTGCAAAAACCCGCCGTGTAGCATATTTAGCGCGCCATCCTTATTCTTTTATAAATTTCGAATTGGCGGCGGAGTTCTGCTTCTTCGTCGATAGCCAGCCCTTTGGCTTCGAGTATGCGGTCGGCAGCTTGGGCCGGGTCCATTGTGTGGTAAGGCAGAAACATGCCACGCAGCTCGCTTGGTTTAATTATGCCATAAACGCGGCGCGACGAGAAGTCATACGTGTAGGCCATATAGCGATAAATGTAGCCCATCCAGTAAAGCTCGTTTGCGGTATAAACTATCGAGCCGTATTTTGACTCACCATACTCCTCCGTAACGCGCTCCAGCAAATCCTTTGCTTGTAGCGTTTTATCCAAAATCGCACCGGTATCCAGCTGTTTTATAATCTCGCTGTTCATAAATCGCCTGATGAAAATAGCGGAACCGGTAGGAATCAACGATGCCGACAATTCAAAGGCATCCGCTTGCAGCTCGCAAAGGATCAGGCCATCTTTATCTATTTTTTTTACCTTCATTTTTCCACCTTCTGCACGCCTCTACGCCAAAATCTCATCCACATATTTCCCTTGCCCACGGTAATTAATACGAGCAAGTCTAACTTTATCTTCGCCCAGTTTCGCTTCTTCACTACGCACTGTTGCGTGGTATTCGCTTTCATTAGCAGGGATATAACACCTTTCCAAGATGCGCAGTTTTTGAGCGGCTCTCTCGGTCTTAAAAACAAACTGCCGACCGAGATTTGTTGCTGCCAGGCAATGTTTACATTGCTCATCCGTGATCTCACCTGTTATGAACGAATTTATTATTTGGAACATGCGATTATCGGCAATGGGTGCGATAATATAGTCGCAGTCTTGTGCTTCCCTCGCTAGTTTTTTGACCAGCTCGTGGCCTTCATATCTTTCCAATGTGCCACGGAAAAAAGCTATAGTCAACATCCAATCGCAATCAACGCTATATTCTTTGCATTTTAGCCCTGCAGGATCAAAATCAAGCATATATATCGAAGCTCCGCCAAAGCCGGATACAAAGGATACGGCCTGGTCGTAATTCTCTCCGGTATAGAAGCCCTGTCCCATGTCGTTATTGGTTCTGCTTCTTTTAGCATCTATCTCGCCGGAGATTTCGCCCTTTGCGGCATGGAAAAGGAATGTTCTGCCGGGTTGTAGGCTTTCGCGATGCAGCATCTCTTTCAATCTATTCAATCGGATGTTCTTTGAAAAAGCATATGCATATACTTTTTCCAAAAGTTCCGCGGAAGGCTGCGTTTTCCCGGTTTCACTACGTGATATAGTGACCTGTTGCACATCAATCTCTTTTGCAAAATCCGTTTGGCTCAACGACAGCAGTTCACGTATTGATTTAATGTCCTGAGCATAATTGTAATACATTTTATAGTTTGTCCCCTCTCTGTTTCAACAGCGTTCCGTCCAAAAATCTCTCTAACTTGTTTATAACATATTACTTAAAGAAGTTTTGCTCGCGCGCACCTTTTATTGAAACTACCGCATTTCTTCAAAATTATCGTCCCACCTATCAATTCTCACCGTTTTATGCTATCATTAAACAAGTTAAAATATTACACCCCCCGGAGGTACACACATGGAATTCAAACAAGCAGCAAAAACCCGCCGCAGCATTCGCAGATTCGAGGACAGGGAAATCCCTCGCGAAGTCTTCGAAGAAATCGTCGAATCCGCACGCTTTGCGCCAAGCTGGAAGAATGTGCAGCCCGCACGCTACATTATCGTGGCCGACCCCGCAAAACGCGCAGAGCTTGCACAACCGGAATGCGTATTCAACTTCACATTCAACCTGGCCACTTTGGAAAGTGCGCGCGCCATTGTGCTGCTTACTTATGTGAAGGGCCGCTCCGGCTACGAGCGCGACGGTTCGTTCAGCACGCCAAAGGGCGCATTCTGGGAAGCCTTTGACGCCGGCATCGCAGCTCAGACATTCTGCCTCGCCGCACACGACAAGGGCATCGGCACTGTGATCCTCGGCTACTTCGACGAAGAAGCCATCCGCAAGGCAGTTGCCATCCCCGAAGAGCAAGCCATCGGCGCAGTCATCGCCTGCGGCTACCCCGCAGAGTCCCCGGCCGCTCCGAAGAGAAAGGAAGTAGGCGAACTGATGGAGATGATTTAGTAACAGGTGATATATTAATTAGAAGCAAAAACATAAGCGCAGTCAAAATTGGCTTGATTTTGATTGCGCTTTTTATTTTTGCATCATCTATCATCAATTTTTGACGATTTTTGCAATGTGCCCTATCTCACCGGCAGCTGCGACTCACGAAGAGCGACACGGCACATAAGCCATCACGCCGCCCTTCCCACCGCTTTCGGGGTCGGATGAGGGAAGTAGAAATCACCCTTCATTTTTAAGCAAATACTTATTATTAACCACTTTCATCGAAAGCGATGCGCTGATTCGCTCGGAAAAAACTGGTTCTGTTGGACGTATCACGATGCCTTCTTTCTTCCCACCGTTTGGATAGTTTCCATCAGCCCTTTCGAGAAGAGATTCAACTGAAGGGTATTTGGAAGGAAGATTCTTGCCAACTTCCTCGATTGGCACCATCTGCAAGTCTATCGCGTCGCAAATTTCTTGCATTCGCGAAAGACCAACTCGCTTACCGTTCTCCCTAACTGTAAACACGTACCACTCAGGGCGCGCCAGTTTCAACCTGTTACTCTGAATCCCCGGCGCGCATAGTTCTCCTTGGATAGTAAGCATTGTAACGCCGGTTTTCGCACAAAAATCACGAATCTTGCTTTCGAGGTCGTTTTTCTTTACCAATTCATAAAAAGCGCTCTTTCCATCGTCCTTGTATTCGTAATTATGCCCTGTAACGTGAAATCCGTTTTCATCCAAAGATATTGAGTGAGATGAACCGTCCATTTTGGTACTAATATAATATTCGAGACCGGCGAAGTCACCAATCAGCTCAGGCTCTGCCTGCACACGTGTCTCATCTGTATGCGGAACATCTGCAGGAAGCGTACCTATAACCGTACCTCCCGTAGTCGCCTTCTCTTCAATTTCCCATTTTTTCACGCCAAGTGCTTCTGTAACATCGGTCCCTAATTCAACCTCTCCTGTAACCACACCCAACAATGAAATTGGCAGCAACAATCCTTGAGAAATTTGCCCTTTAAACTTCATTGTCTTTAACCGAAAGCCCTCACCCATTATGTTAGTATTCCTATAACTGGATGCCCGCAGAAACTCAAACTCCGGCCGAACCGGCAGAAAGCTGTCAATTTCAAAATAGATTGCAAGGTCCATTGGTTTAAACTGACCTTTATTTACTACACATTGCCAGCCAAGAACATGCGCCAGTTCAATCCTGTCCGCTCCTTCTATAGGTTCAATATTCCAAACCCGTTGTATACTTGCTAGTTTTCTCATAAATTTCTCCTCCTGGGATTGTATTCGCCCCGTGTTGTGTGTTACTCTAAAGGAAAGAAACTTTGGAGCGTGCAAAATGAAACAAACACTGATACCTGAACGACTTGTAAAGGCGCGTGAGCGCATGAACATCAACAAGGCACAGGCCGCCGAACTGGTAGGTCTCTCGCCAATAGGCTATCTCCGCTACGAGCAAGGGCTACGCGTGCCGTCGCTGCAGACTGTGCAAGCCATCGCACTAGCACTGAACACATCAGCAAGCTATCTAACCGGCGAAACAGACGACCCTGCAGCAGATCAAATCCTTGTTACTCGCGACAAAAACGACAAACTGTTCGAACTGGTAATGAAGATAGACAACGACGAGTCCGAACACATAGAGCGACTCCTCGCCTACTACGAAAAGATCAAGAAGTAGGCTGTATTATTAACCATTGGTTATATATTATTACATAAAAAGGCTCACGTCAAGAGCCTTTTTGTGTTGCCTATATCATTAAAATCCTCCGTTTTACCGCATTTCCGACTAAACGTACGCGGATATTGCCTGCTCGACCACTTTGTTTAATGACACACCCTCTGACTGCGCAGTCATAAATAGCTTGCGGTGCAGCTCCGGAGAAATGCGCACATTGAACATTCCGCTGTATTCCTTTTGCGGTGTTTTGCCAATTTCCTCGCAAAATGCAAGGTAATCATCAACAGCATTTTGAAATTGAGCCTCGATATCCTTTGCACTCTCCGAGTGAAAATCCACCAAATCTTCAATTCCTAAAATCCTTCCGTAAAAAATCTTGTCCTCAACGGAATACTCCGGTTTCGCACTATACCCTTTGTAATGGAGAAGATTATCCTTTTTCATATGTGACCATGCTCCTTTAGAAAACTAACAACCGAATCCACTGAAGGTTTTACCATTTCATCGCCGGGATGAGGTTTGTGCAGCATAATAGCAGCTTTAGTCTCCGGGTGATAGAATTTTACACGTGATCCGGATGTTGCCCCTTTGGTTGACTCTACATACCCAAAGTGTGCCATTACCACACGCAATTCCGAATATCGAAAGTTTGCCGGCGTTGGTGTTGCACAAAGTTTCTTCAGTAATTTGTCGATTTTCCCCATTTTACATACACGCCTCCCCGCGTGACTGTTTTTTGGTTACATATATTTTACCACATTACAAAGTAGTGTCAAGTACCAGTTACATTTTCGGTTACAATTCGCCAAAATCTCGGTCGAGCCGTTTTATTAACCATTGGTTATATATTATTACATGAAAAGACTCTCGTCAAGAGCCTTTTATTTTTTTGCAACATCTATTACCTCACCGGCAGCTGCGACTCCCGAACCGGGCAGTCATACCCACACTGCGCCAAGTATTCGCGCGTAGTATCCATCACAAACGCATTCTCTATGAACGGACTGATTAAAACCTCTTGCAAGAACGCATCGCCGTTTTCTATTGTCATATCCACATAAGGCACCAGTATGCCACCCTGGGCGCGGAATTGCACCTCCAGCGCGCGAATCGGCTGATACATCACAAACCTATATTCGTGCTCCGACGCATAGCATTCATGCTTGAACTCAAACTGCAGCTTCTTGAGAACCGACTGAATCAAACCCTTCGCAGCTCTGCCTCTCTCGTCTGCACGCTCATCTTCAATCCTGGCATAAGCACAAAACGCATCATCGATCAGCTCGCGCAATATTCCCCTCTTCGCCACGTCATCATAAATCACCGGATAGGCATGAATATCTTTCCCGACAAACAAATCCGCTCCGCACCTAAGCCCGTATCCACTCTTTCCCTTTGAATAGTACCTCCACATATCCAGAGAATCTTCTTTCAGAGAGAAGCTGCATATGTAAGCGTGACACGGCACATAAGCCGCCACTCTTTCGTTCTCCCAGCTACCCTCTACAGGCACCGGGAATTTGATGAATTGATCGGTAGCGATTTCCGCATCCTTTATTGCGTCAAAGAAGGCTTGCGAAATCTCGCCACGTGCCAGCATTTCACCACATACACTACGGTACAAGGACATAATGTGCTTGCCCTCCGATGGGTCATTCAAGCAATCACTGCGCGTAAACCAAAAGTGAAGTTTACCACGTTCGGTGATGTCGTTCCTGACAACGCCCATCAAGCCCTCTGCATTGGTATAGTGCCAAAGGGTGGATATTTCTCCGATGCTCCTATCGGTATAATCCTTTTCATATAAATCTTTGAAAGTAAACTCAATACATTTAGACATGTGTGCTCTCCTTTCGTGAGGTATTGTTCTGGCTTCCCTCATCCTTCCCTATCTGTTACAGTCTGTTTTTAACCTGCACTTCTGAGAAAGAAATGCCTATATACCAAATATGACACTACACTGTCAAACGCATTCCCTCCGCCGAACATCAGCGCAATGCAGACAAGCGTTGGCTGCCAAACTCCTGCCATGAACAACAGTAGCGGCTTGATAAAAACAGCCACAGGAATTGAGCAAGCAGCGTACACCCCAAACGATACCACCAGACCGCTTCTGACTCTGTTGGCAAAAGCTTTTTTATCTGCCAGCACACTAGCCATAAAGAAGTAAAGAGGCAATATCACCGCTTCGTTCAGTACTTCGTATATCAGATTAATCCATGACAATTGTCCCGCAATAGAATACGCCCATTCCCCCGGTAACGCTCCAAGGAAATATGTCCTCAGTGTCGTATACAGAGTCGGGCACAACCCCATAAAGAGCAACGCCGCATATAGGCGATGATCTATTTTGCTCAATGACTCTTTTATTTTTGCAATCATTATTTATACCATTTTGCGCTTTTCATGTATATAAACGAATCGGGCAGTCATACCCACACTGCGCCAAGTATTCGCGCGTTCAGCTTTGTCATTCCTGATGACACCCTTCAGGCCGTCTGACGTAGTCTTTTTCGTATAGTTCTTTGAATGTAAGGATATTGCATGCTTTTGTAGGATTACAATACATGTGTTACACATAACAAAAAAATAAATACGGAAAACCAAACTTGTGTTATGCTTTGTTTACCACAACCAAACAAACGCAGGAGGTTTTCCGCATGAACAGTATAACACAAGATATTAAATTCTGTCTATCTCTTATTAAATACGCTGAAAAATTTGGTGTTTCCAAAGCCGCACGTAAGTACAAAACCTATCGTCAGTATGTCTATCGCTGGATGAAACGTTACGATTGAGAAATATTGGTTTTGAAAACGGGACGTTGTTGCCATGCCCCCAAAGATTGATCTACAAAGGAATATAGGCTTGCAGGTGTGATGTTTCCACTAATATCCGCTGCACCACCTTTTAACCCTTGGATTAGCAAATCTGTAAATACCCCGTGCTGGATAGCACCGTTCTCCGCTGATGTTTGCCAGCTTTGGCTTGCCGCTATAATAGTTACACCCTCACCGAGAACAGAATTGTTATTAACGAGTAAGGATTCTCCCATCCTTGCGGCGAAACAGCAGTCAAGGATAATCACCTTATTCTTGCAATGTGAATCATTTGCCCAAGATAAAATATCCGTCATACGCAGGCCGAAATCGCCGGACGAAAAATCTGTTGTGCAAAGATAGCCTCCATCTGTTTCAGCACCATGACCAGAAAAATACAGTAAGGCTATATCCGCATCGCCCTCAAAGAGTTGCTTGACTGCTGCGCGCAAATCAGTTTTAGTGCAAGTATCTGTTATCAGTTTGACATCGAAGTTTGGTGATCCGTCTCCGTTCGCTTCAATTAACTCTTGAATAGCAATCGCATCATTGTCGCACCAATCCAGCGGGCAGCCCGGATATTCATTTAAGCCAACCACTAATGCTTTCTTAATATGTTTACCTCCTTTATATCACTAATTAGTGTTGATTCCTTATGCGATACCGACATTGAGGTAGCCGTAAACCGTTTTCCCCTCTGCGTGCAGCTTGCCGATCTGTTCAGAGGAAAACGCAGAGGGCTCAATGATGATGATGCTGTACCTGTCCAGCTTATGTATTTCTTCACTGTCGATCCCGAGGAAGACGCCATATTCTTTAGGCTGCCTGCTGCATCCGGCAAGCGATATAGTCAAACATAGAATGAAAAATAAAATCTTTTTCATATTACTTCCATGCGTTACATCCAAAAGTATGAAAGAATCCCCAGACCGAATATGTCTCCTATCGCATGGGCGATAAAGAAAGGCAATAGGTTTCTGTCATTTGACCGGCGGTACAGCAGGTACATAAATATGCCGAACAGCAGCCCGATTCCAAGAGCCGAAATAATCCCCTGATAAGTGTGGAAGCTGACCCGGATCAGCAGAGAGAACGGGACAGCCCATTTCAGGTGTTCTTTCCTGACCGCAAGACAGATACCAAGGAAATAGAGCTCTTCATACACGCCGTTGAGCAGCGCGTAGATCACGCTGGACACCGTTTCGTTTACGAAGAAAGCGCCGATTGGCCCCGGAAACGGGAGGACGCCCGTCAGTGGATCGGTGAGCAGGAAATAGATGTCAAGCAGAAGCGCTGCGGCAAGGAAAATCAGAACCCCACTCGCGACGGCTTTTATGTTGAAGCGTATCGTCCATGCCTTGAAATCGAAGCGGCGCAGCCACAGATACAGCAGGGCAAGGAGCAGAAGTCCCGCCTGCAACGCCAGCGCTCCGTAGTTGTCCGTTGCAGAAAAAGTAAGGTTGTCATCAACGGTTGACGAGCCCTGTATCAGCGCGATATATGATGCGGTTGAGGTATAGATGCCCTCGCCCCACAGAATCAGGGTAAGGACGAGAATATCAAACCATTTCAGATGGTTGATTTTTTCTTTGTTTTGAAGGTTAAAGAGCAAATGATGATCCTCCTATATACGTTCTGCGGCGGCGCATTGCCTCCATTTTCTGGCCAACAGCACCAGCATGATGACGATTTCCGCAGCCTGTAAAATACCCATCAGGATCGTATAGACGGGAATCTGCTTTGTCGCTCCACTGAACAGGATATAGTCCCATAAAGAGTGCATGATGATCAGAAGATAGATGTTTCGGGTATAATCAAACATCAGCACATAGAACAGTCCGGCGACAAAGGTTGCCGCAATCTGCATGAGAACCTGCGGCGCAGGCGACCCTCCCAAAATGTTGACCGCGTGAAGGAGGCTAAAGCATACGGCAGAGATCAGAAGCGCTTTTTTGAAACCCCGTTCCTGAAACAGCCCGAGCAGCCGGATAAAAAGGATCCTGCGGAACATGGTTTCTTCCGCTATGCCGACGAGCAGCGTTACGGCAAGCGGAGCTATAAACGCAGACGTAAAGCTGCCGTTTGTCAGTAGATAGTAAATCGTCATTGCCGCAAGAGGCAGAAATATAACCAGGAACAATGGCAGCCTGCCACGCTCCTTCCACGGAAGGGTAAGCCGTTCTCTTTGGATAAACAGGCAGATCAGAGTACCGGCTGCCAGTGCCGCAAGAAACGGAAGCATTGCATTTATATACCCATCACCGCCATACTCTATATGATAGTGGCGATATACGATGTAATTGGAAAGCCCCATCCCCAAAGTATACAGAATAGGCCATAATATTATTGTAAAGATTTCTTTTTTCTTGTTCATAAAACTATTTTTGCTTCAACAGCGCAACACGCTGCATGTCTTTATCTATTCCTGTTATCAAATTCGACCTCGATCCCGGTTCCCTCTTTCAGTTCCAGCCGTTCATCGTCGCACAGCTCTTTTATCAGCATGAAACGGGCGGGGTCGGTGCCGTAAATGACCTTGCTGATCTCTGTAATGCCGTTTGGATGCACAAACCCCACAGGCTTTGGATCGACAGAAAAATAGGTCATCAGAAAAGGCACATCAAGAGCTGCCGGAGAAGCGATCCGAAACCGTAAGTCTCTGCCGTGGGTGTCGATCCGGCGGCTCGGCATCCCGCAGCTCTTGATCCCGTATTTCTGCAAAATGGCGATTTCCTTGTTTAGATCAGTCTCGTAGTTCTCAAAGGCAAGCTCACAATATCCGAGGCCGCAGGTATCGAGGCGTTGCAGCCTGTTAATAAGCGCTCCTTTCCCCAGCAGGCGCATGAGGGCCTTTGCTGCACCGGGCATCCTTGATCCGTCCAACAGCTCTATGTAGGGGCCTTTAGCGAAGTAAATCAAAGCGTTGATGGGGTTTTTCTCTTTGCCGTATTCAACGGCAAAGCCCTTTTCTCTGTATTCCTGAACAGCCTTGTCAAGCTGCTCCACTTTCAAAATTACATGGCTTAATTTCATAGACATATCCTTTCGCTTATTCTTCAATGCAAATATCTGTTCCGTCGCCTTTTCCGACGGTTGCGAGCCGATAAATCGTCAATGGGATATACCATGCAGCAACTACCAGCTTCCACGCCAGAACGAAAATCCCGATGATCCCACCGACAATGATGTTTACGGCAAAAATCCCAATGGTAAAGGTGATGTCATGTCCGAAAGGCACCAGCCAAATAAACATACGACGGATTCCAAAGGGTAACCCCGTACTCCTTGACCTGCTTTTTCAACTTTCCGTAGTCTGCGTACAGAGCTTCTTTCTGCGCTTGCAGCTTGGCATACTCCGCTTGCAGGGCGGCCACGTCCGGGAGCTTGGTAATGCCCGTCGCTTTCAGTGCTTTCGCAGCGGCTTCATGGAGGATAAGGGCGCTTTCATGCTCCGCCCGGTACTTCGCGGAATCTCCCGCCTTGCGGGACACCGCATAGACCGGCCTTGTCTTTTGGTAGGTAGTGACGTTCTTAATAAGCACCGCCAAATCCGCAAGTCGTTTTTCCACGCCCTTTAGTTCCTCGGCGGTCTGTTCGCTGGCCGCTGTGATCTCCGCGATTTTCGCCGTCAGCTCCGTGTACTGCTCGATCCTGTGTTCCGTCAGGAAGTTCATTGTCCGGGCGGCCTGCTTCAAGTTGTGTATTTTCGCCCAATGCTCATAGCCCGCCGATTGCTGTGCCTTGATACTTTATGGAACTTCGGATATTTCATCTTCCAATATATCTCTGCCATCTAAATATTCGTTACACAAATACTTCTTGAAGTCCTCGTAGGATGTAGGCAGGCAATGCGCAATATCAAAACCGTTCCCTATGATAAATAGTTTTTTCAAAGCTTACACCACTTAGTTTATAAAGCCTTTCAGCTTTCGTTGCATCATGCAAATTTGCCCCCTATAATGCAAGAAAAAAGCCTTTGCTCTCTACACAAATATAACTTGATTAATTATAAAAAGGCATTATTGCTTATCCTCAACATATATAAACGATTGAGGTACATGATTAATGCCATAATCGCTTAATTCCTTTGGATTTTCGTATGCAATAACATTTTTTAGCTTATATGCAATAGCAACCATCCGGCCTTTGTAATATTCTCTAAAATAATGCCGAGGTATTCCTGCTGCATGTTTTGTCATTTCCCAAATGGTTGAAGGTGCCCCTGCTAGTACCTCTTCTATTTCTGCCTCTCCTATAACTTTACTTTTAGGGGAGGTAGAGTAAAATATTATCCTTGTAATATCTTGTCTACAACGTTTTGTGCGAAATTCGTATTCTTTTGTGCCTTCCATAATACGTTGTGCGTATTCTGGTTTAATTGATAATAACATTGCTGACATCTATATTTCCCTCCTTAAGGATTTTATCAAATTGCGCACGCGTAAGTCTTTGCGCTGTGGGGTATCCCTCACCCCAGCAATCATTGTTTTTTAGCCATACCCAATTGATATTATTCCCGCCTCCAAAGAATCCATAATAAATAAGTTCAATAATAACCACATTCTTTTCATTATTGAAAATGCTTTGTAATTCTTCCACTGAATAAACAGATTTATTACCGACTCTTTTGATAAACTCATCATATGGTAAATAAACGTTTCCTTGTTTTTTTATCCAAATTATATTGCTCACCATACAAAACGTTGTCACACATGATTTATATCCTGCCTGCCCTACACCTGTATGTTTGCGATAAACAAAAATCGGGTCTCCCTCTTTAAAACCCAAGGAGGATGTCGGCGAACCAATGTATGTTTTCGAAAGACCATTACTCACATCAAGTATAACCTTTTGATCTTTGTTATTCTTTAACTCCGAATACGGAAAAAGCGTGTCATGATAGTAATCATTTACCACCAAATATCCCGCTTCGCTAAAATTGGAATCAATAAAAGGAAAAGCCTTATACGCATCCGAATAATCTATATTACTCCGGCTTTTAAGATATACGCTTTCCCCTAAACCGTGGCGCAATCAAGAATGTTGAAATCTTTAACCTTTGTCTAGCAGGAAGGTTTTTCTCATCCAACTCGATCGGTTCATTTTCAGTTTTTAATGCAATAAACGCTCCCAACCCTTCCTCATCATCAAATACAAGAGCCGTTCTACCCTCACGAGCTTTATTGTTGAACTATGTGTTAAATCTGCAGTTTTTTCAGAACCTTGATAATCAGCTTTGAGAGAATCGAAAAATGAATCTTTTAAATCGATATCCGAAAATTTTCGCAGTGAAAAGATACCCGACATGTAAACTCCTTTTTAATAAAGGTGGCACCGAAAGTTGGCAAACCACATTTTCATTCTACAATATACCGCCTATTGCGTCAATATTCGCAATATTATACCGACTCGTGGCGTACAGCCTCTTCGCCTATATATTTGCATCGTTTTTTCTTAAAAGCCGGCGACCTTTTGCTGATGCAATATGCCCAATTAGTGCGTTCGGGTCTACTGGCTTAAAGTCACAAGCCAGCATCGCATCCTTAAACTCATTATTGGTCAAATGTATACCAGCATCCGATTGTAACAGACGCTTTATCCCATAATTAGTGTTTCTATACATAGGAGTTTTTCTTGCCCATATATTGTTATAGATCCAGTCCTTAACAATTTCCTGCTCTTCTAGAGAGCTCTCTGTAATGAGCGCAAAGTCTCTGACTCCTTTCTCGTTAGTATAGGGGCTTCCATTTTTTATCATGATACATTTTCCCTCTTAATTTCTAAACACTTTCATCCGTTTGGTCTTCCTTCGACAATATCCTCCACTCCTGCATCCGCACATAATACTCCAAAAGCCGTAGCACATAATCCGGCGCCTTTCTCTGTCCCCTTTCCCAATCTGTCACCGTCTGGTATGGTATACCAAAATGCTCGCAGAACTCTTTTCGATTCATTCCCGTCCTCTTGCGCAGCTCTTTAATCTTTTCCTGACAATCCATTTCGGACCTCCGAACTATTGAAAATTTTGCGACATACGCCTATCATTTATGCGTTGCATATATTTTATCACATGACATATATTTATGCAATGCATATTTCTAAATTTCAAAAATCATCCGCAAAACATGAAGAATTGCGGATGATTTTATAACTCATACCATAGTGAACCTGGCTCACTTTCAAGCCATCACAAGCCCCGAACTCGAAGCATCGTGCTAAACTCCTGCTCCGGCGCATCATACCCTGCATCGCCATCGAACAAATCTATGAATCTTCCCTAATCGGCTTCATTTTCTACACGCACTTTCTCAGTGCTAATAACATTTTCGTGAGGAACTCTCCCCTTTATTTGCGCTAAAAACAGATAGTCTTCCGGCAATTCTCCCATTTCTTTATTGAAAAGGTACGTATAAATCAATTCTGACATTGAAAACTCACAAGGAAACTCGGAAATACCAGAATACAAATCCTTTAATTGAAACCGAAACCTAGTAATAACGGCTTCTCCAGCACTTTGTAGTAGTTCAAGCATTTCCCTACAAGTTCCATCCGAAAAGGCTTGCTTAGCAACTTCTCCGCCTATCGTTTCAGCATATAGCCGAACGTAACCCTCGCAGTCATGCCTTTCCAAAATATAATTAGAAGCTGGGTAGAATAATGATATCCTTCCTATTCGTCCCTCGCCGAAATTTTGCAAATACTCTTTAAGCTTTCTCACAAAAATATTTTGCTTTATTTCATCAAATCCTAGCTTTTGAAAAACTGCCGCCATCCGAGCACAATATGAATCTTGATGCAACACTTCAATCCCCTTTTTCAAGTAAACATCTCTGTCCATTACTCTACTCAAATGGAAACCCTCAGCCCAGTATCCTCCTGTTTCTCTAAGAGCTGTTTCGCAAAATTTAGTTACAAAAGCACGATCTCCGTTCCGCAACTTCTCAAAGAAAAAATTTAAATTTTTATTATAAGAATCTGAACAACAGTATGTTTCGCCAAAAGTTCTCTTTAAAATGCTATTCTTTTCAATCATCACCACCAGCTCATCCGGATAGGAGCTTGGGTTGTCTGCTATTATCACTTTCCCCATCTATCGCATTGTATGACATATACAAAGCAGTAAATCATACTTCCCTTTCGCCTTAATACTATGCAATAATGTTGGCACTCATTCTTTATAGACTATGCTTTCAGCGTCTATAATATAGTCAAGGAACTGATTTCCCAAGGCGGTTGTCCTTGAATCTACCATGCCGCTAGGGGTCATTGATACATTTAAGTTTTGCGTATTAAGCAGACCGTCTGTGTACAAATCTGTCACAATTTTATCCACTATTGCACTATTTGATTCAAACTCCGGATAAACCACAAAAAGTGGTGTCTTAGGAGAACCGGCCATATAAGAGCTTGCATCTGCTCCCTTTGCTCTCGGATTTCTAAAATAATCGAGTATCTGAATATGCCATATGCTATATTTAGCTATAAACGCCATGAATATAATCTGAACATTCTCGTTTAAGTCGGTCTCCAAAGAGTTAACAACCGCATTTGCAAGATACTCTCGCTTTTTATCCTCTCCAACCCTAATTGCAATTTCCGTCGCACTAATTATTGCAGTTGCAAAAGATTCGTTCTTCCCTACACTTTCTAATGAGCTTTCAATTGTTGAAAGGCGTTCTTCGATTTTCTGCCGCCAGTCGTCTAACCTCTTTTGGATTGCGTTATCTTTCACGGAATCCCATACCGCAGAAATCAGTGGACCTCCAATAGGTATAGTACTCAGTAGCGCTTTGGCAGAGACTTCGACTGCTTGGATGATATGACTTTCTTTATTCATGCCCTTAACCTCTACTCTATTCTATGTCCACGTCTTGGAAATACTCAAGTTTCATTTTAGCCATATGTCTCTACCTGCTTTTTCTCGGCTGGCATTGCGTTATATTTCTCAAAAATATTGCGCACTTCTGAAAGAATATACTTCTTAAGAGTGTAGCTGACATTATCTAAGCCAGAAAAGGGTATACTCAACAACGACAACATAAACCTACCATCCCATCTTAGATTCTTACCGAAAAGTTCCAACTGCCTATTAGTATTAATCAAGTCGATTTCAGTTATTAATATCTAGCGAATATGGCTATAGTCTTTTTAATATTTCATTCTCCATTTCAAGTTCACGCATCTTCTTCTGAA
>DGGP01000126.1 GCA_002392265.1 Firmicutes bacterium UBA3871
GGCAATGATTCCTGCTACACGCGCCTTTTTCGAGGCAGGAACGAATGTGGATGTTGCTGTTTCATTCGGTAATGCGGACACTTCGTTTGAATATTCGCTTGATGGCAGTGCGCTGAGAAATCCGGGCGACTCGCAGGAACTGACGTTAAGAGTGCGCAATCAGGGAAATATTCCTCTGCGCTATTTCTTTACAATAGAAAGGGATACCGAAGCAAGCAGGCTTGCAGCTTATCTCGGAGTTTACTGGGATGATGAATATCTGGGTATGCTTTCGGAGCTGACAACGGGCAGGCTTGGGACCTTTGATGAGGGTGCTTCCATTCCGGCATTTGTGCCTGCAGGTGCGAATACTTTGGATGATCAGAGATTTTTCATTGTTCCGGGCGATGCACAGGAGCATACATTGAGGTTTGAATATCACATCGGAGCCTCGGCTATAGATGCGGCAGAGGCAAGGAATGCGCGCATAAATGTAAGAGGCTACGCTGAAACGATTCATCTCGAAAATGAAACTGTAATCTATAATGCGGACGATTTCGAGCAGGTAGTGCTTCTTTCTAATTTTGGAAAGCTTACCCAAAACAGAGTAATCGTCGGCGCAGACATTGACCTGGGAATGAGGAGATTGACTCTTGATGGGGCAAACGCCAGCACAGGTGCGCTTCATCTGGATTTGAACGGGCACACGCTGAATATGAGTGCGGCACAGCTTACTGTAAAGGACGGAACTTCCGGGAGCGGAATACTGATTCTGCATGACAGCTGTGGAGATGGCAGCATTACCGGCTCTTCGTCATTCACGCTTCAGGGAAGCGGCGCTTACATAGCAGGCGAAGGACTGGCCGGTTACAGCGGCAGAATCAATACAACAGCCTACAGCCCTTCGGCCGAAACGTTAAGCACACTCTATGAAGGCTACATCAGACCGCAGGCGCAGGCCGCAGTAAAGGGCGGCGTGCAGAGCGGTGAGACAAACAGCTTTATCCGAGGCTACGGCGCATATGGCAATGCTCTTTCGATAAGCGCGCAAAGCCACGTGGGATACAATCAGTCTGCCGGCACAATCACGCCTACTGCAGAGAGAAACATGAACGGCATCGTTAACATAGGCGGCAGGGCACTTATCTTTGAAATTATCGGAAGCCTCGGCGCTGACAGCGGACGCGAAATTGACGAAGTCGTAAGCGAAATTGAGACAAAATATCTTTCGTATCTTACAAGCGGCATTGTTTACTATGATGTACTGCTTCCAACCAGATTAAAGGGATACAACTGCCACATTGAATGGTACAGCTCTGACCCTGCGACTCTCGATGAGACGGGTAACTATACATCACCTTGGGTGGATACACCTGTGACATTGCAGGCAATTTATACGATAAACGATTTCCGTGCAGTCCGCACATACGAGGTGACTGTAAAGGGCTATTCCTATGAGGAAAAGATGAGCTACTACCTCGCACATATTGGTGCGATAGAGTTCAATCTGCTGCCTCAGGATCACCAGCTTTGGGACAAGGACAGCTACAAGGATGTTGGAGCCTGCGGACGCGACCTCAATATAACAAATGTGTCGTATTCCATTCCGGGACAGAATCCGGGAGATACGGATAACTTTACAGGCTTTTTACAATTTGCGGGAGATGGCGGAATGGCACTGCGCCTTTACTCGATTTCGAACACTTTCCTTGCGTATATAAATGTAACGGTAACCTTTGATGCGCCACCTGAACTGGTGGGAACGACCGCAGATGGTGACAATGTGATCACACGTCAGATTGCCGTAATCATTGACCTTGATGACTATACGACAGCAGATGACATACTAAAGTATGTTCAAAGCAGCATAATGGCGCAGACAGTAGCACCATCAGCACAGACTCCGTCATGGACGGTTCCTGTGGACCTTTATGACCGAATGAGCTGTCAAAGCTACGGCTATCCAAGGACCTTGAGGCTGCCTGCTTACTACGAGGCAACGGCGTATGCTTATGACGAAAATGGTGACCTGTTCGAATACACGGCAGGCTTCCACCCGATTGAATATTTAATTCCAAACGATGTGACCGGAGATGGCGACAGCGACGGCAATTACGATGTCGCAAAGACGGGAACGCTCGAAATCGAATACACGAATACGAGCGATGCACTTTCCGCAGCAAGGCTCGTAAGCTCGGGCGTACAGACGATAGAAGGCCACACAGCCAGCACGTCAGGGATAGCATATTACGACCTAACGATAGACATATCGAAATTAAAGTCCGACAATCAGGACCTGAATATCATCGTTTCACTTGATACACCGTTTGCGGGAAAGGAAAACGCCATCGGTGACTGGATTGATTCAACTCCTCAGGACCGTAGAAATCTGCAATTCCTACTGCCGGGCATACTTCGTGCGGATATGTTTGACGAAAGCGATGTGTCGCACGGACAGGAAGTGTTCGGGCATGTCAGAAGTGCCTGCATAGCTGCGGGGCTTCCTGATGCACACACCTCCTATGTGTTTACGAGGGATGTTGCAAGCGTGCATACTCTCAGCATTGAAAACTGCTATTTATCGGATGATAATCTGTGGCCGCTGAAGTATTTTACGGGGCTGACCACTCTCGACATTTCGGGATTACCTTCACCAAAGAATGCAGTAGGAAACAGTACAGTGGTGATACTTCAAAAGCTGACAAATCTGGAGCACCTTGATATTGCAAACTGCAGCATAACCGATATTGACCCGCTTGAAACACTGACAAATCTGGAATACCTCGATATTTCGGGAAATAGCGGAATAAATCATGTAACTGTAATTTCCAACTTCTGTGATAACCTCAGCTACATGAATGCAGAAGGAACAGGCTGCAATCCGACGCAAAACGAGTGGGCATACGCTTATGCTTATTTCAAATACCGCGATGCACATAGCGGCACAAAACCTACGATAATAAAGGCAGATGGCAGCATATACGAGCCACCGTACGCACTGTGGCAGTATCCGGAGGCATACAGGCAGTACAGAAAGCTGGTTTACACAAATGCTGAATATACCGAAATAGGGCAGGCTTCGAAGTCAGCAGGATATGTATGGCTGCCAAAGGTAATGCTTGAAAGCAGAAACGCAAATGGGTTTACAGCAGACGGATATTTTGGCGGAAGCTGGTCGGATTCCTGGATTGCGGTGCAAAACAGCAACGTGACTGTGTCCCAGACAACAGGTGTTTATGAAGGATGGCAGATAAATCTTTCGAATGCCAGGGTTGGAAATGAAGCAATTGTGGGACACCAGATACTGACAAATACTTTTCCTACGACTGCATACGATCCGGAAACCGATACATGGTCGGATACGACCGTAAATGTTATGAGTACGAGAAACTTCTTCTTTGATATAGTTCAGTAAATAATAATTGATTGTTTTTTGAAAGGTAAGGCAGGGTATGTTAAAGAGCCTACGTATTTACAAGTTAATAGCCATAGTGGCAGTGCTTGCAATGCTTGCAAGTACCGCTACCTGCTTTGCCTTTTTCGGAAGGGTAGGCAATGTCAGCCCTGTCACCGTCAGCGAGGCGGTCGGTGCAAAGACGAGCAATGTGGAGCTTGTTGGAAATGAGTTCGCACTCCGCGCTGCTGCGGTGGATTCGGCGTTTAACAGTCCTAATCGCTTTTCGAATGCAGCGGGCAGAAAGGTAATAGCACTGACGGACGACATTACGCTTACGACAAATCTGATGGTAACGGCAGATTGTGCGCTCGATCTCGGAGATCACAATATCGATTTGAACGGGCATGAGATTATCCTTAGAAACGGATATAGCGGTGTGTTTGAGATTGTGGGCGGCACCGGCAAAATCACCGGCGAAGGAAAGGTTTGGATTGACCTTGCACATATGCAAATCGGTGATGTGGCTGACTACATTGATGAAAATGTAGTGCTTGATTTAAACGGGCCGAGCGAGACCAGCATGGCGGCTATAGTATTCAGCTTTGT
>DGGP01000168.1 GCA_002392265.1 Firmicutes bacterium UBA3871
GCTGGAACTCATCGACCATGCAGCCGTAAGGCACGAACGCGATAGCGTCGGAAATCTGAAGTGTCAGGAAATCATCCGCTCTGTCTCCGAAGAAATATTTCATCCAAGGATTTGTGAAATACTCCATGGACATCGAGTGAATCTCGGCGGTTTCCATTCCGATATCTCTGTATTCCTTTACAATTTCGTTATTTCCCACCAGGTAGCCCTGGAATGCATGTCCGCATTCGTGGGTGATTACATCGACATCGCCCTCTGTACCGTTAAAGTTTGCAAAGATGAAAGGCGATTTGTATTTAGGGAAATATGTCATATATCCGCCCTGTCTCTTTGTCTTGCGGCTCAGCACGTCAAAGAGCTCATTGTCCATCATGAAGTCAAAGAACTCCTTTGTCTCCGGTGAAAGCTCGTGGTACATCTTTTGCCCCATCTCAAGGATTTCCTGAGGTGTGCCTGTCGGATTAGGGTTTCCTTCTTTGAACCATACACCGTTATCATAAGCCTTTAATCCATCGGTAACGCCGATGCGAGCGGCCCTTTTCTCGTGAATTCTGTTCACAAGCGGCATGAACGATTCCTTTACCTGACGGCGGAAGTTTTCAACGTCGTCCTTGCTGTAGCAGTTTCTGCCCATGCGGTAATAGCCAAGCTCTGTAAACGTATCATAGCCCAGGCGCTTTGCCTGCTCGGTGCGGTTCTTTACAAGCTTGTCATATATCTCATCTATCTCGGAAGTCACGCTGCTAAAGTAAGCCTCCACTGCTTCGCAGGCTTCCTTTCTGGTCGCACGGTCGCTGTTTACCATAAAAGGTCTCATCATTGAGAGGTTGTAAACTTCACCGCGGAAATGAATCTCTGCAGTTGCAAGCAGCTTGTCATAACGCGTTACGAGAGCGTTTTCCTCCTGCATTAAATCAATGATTGAATCATCGAACGCCTTCATTGCAATTTCAATGTTTTTGAAGGCAACCTTTCCTATGTGCTTTTCCATTCCCTCTCTGAAAGGCGATTCAAAGAGAGTCTTTTTGTATTTGATATCCAGACTTTCTATGAGAGGTGCATTTTCATCGTAAAATTCCTTTTCCTTTTCATAGAACTCATCTGTCGTATCGATGCTGTTGCGAACCTCCGCGAGCTCGATATTTGTAAATACGTCATCACTGAATTTGTAATAATCCTTGTGGATTTCAAACTGCTCATCGGCGGACTTTGCTGCCTTTAAGCGCTCTGTCAGCTCTGCGTATTTTTTCTCTACCTTTTCCATATCCACACGGGTATACGGCATCTCACTAAACTTCATTTTATCCCTCGTCTTTCCGCTTTTCGTCTAATCTCCGACTCTAAGCATCAGTTTAATTATAGACCAATTTTCAACGTATACACAAGCAGAATGATTATTTGTGTATATTTATATTTATTCACTCCCCTGCACATCGCCCGATTTTTCAATACTTTTGGGCTATTCCGATTTTGCAAAAAAATACTGTTTTGCTTTGTTTTTATTTCAGGACAAAAAGTAAAAAAAGTCCGAGCACATTTGTTGTGCTCGGACGACAAGATTGTTCAATTATTTTTTGCTGCCTTTCTCTCTCTTTCTCTCCTGTTCTTTTCATAGATAATCTGGAGACCTTCAAGTGTCAGCATCTTGTCAACATGATCGATGCAGTCAATTCCCGAATCAATCATCGAAGACATACCGCCTGTCGCAACCACGGTTACCTTTCGGCCTGATTCCGTCATCGCTTCAAGCTCTGCCTTCATCTTTTTAACTATGAACTCAACCGTTCCCATGTGCCCGTACACCAGACCGGACTGCATACTGGTAGTTGTATTTCTGCAGATAACGGTGCCCGGTTCTTCGAGTTCGACCTTTGGCAGCTTTGCTGTCTTTTCAAACAGAGCTTCCGAAGAAATCTTTAGACCCGGCGCGATAGTACCTCCGAGGTACTCTGCCTTTTCGGTGATGGCACAGAAAGTGGTCGCTGTTCCTAAATCTATTACGATGAGTGGGCCGCCGTATTTCGTATAAGCCGCAACGGCATTTACTATACGGTCCGCTCCAACCTGTTTCGGATTGTCGTACTTTATGATAAGTCCGGTCTTGACTCCGGCCTCTATGACGATAGCCCGGCGGTTGAAATATTTCATGGACAGATGCTGGAGTGTGTAAAGCACGGAAGGTACGACTGTGGATATGATTACATCCTCTACGTCCTTTATGTTCAGGCCTTCATAGGAGAAAAGCTGATTAATGAGCATACCGTACTCGTCTGCACTCTTGTTGTTGTCTGTCTCAATACGCCAATTGGTGATTAACTCTCTGTCTCGGAACACTCCGAGTACAATGTTGGTATTGCCAACGTCAAATGCAAGTAACATATATATCCTCTGTATCCTCTATTTTATTTCAGCGTTACGAGAACGTCTCCAACGTTTACGCTGGCACCCTTTGCTACCGGAATTGTATCTACGGTACCGTCTGCCGCTGCCATGATTTCATTCTCCATCTTCATGGCTTCAAGGATTACGAGAACATCTCCCGCCTTTACAGCCTGTCCCGGAGCTACCTTTACATCAAGAACTGTTCCCGGCATAGGAGCTGTAACAGTCTGTGCGCCTGCTGCAGGAGCAGGTGCAGGTGCCGCCTTCGGAGCTGCAGGTGCCGGAGCAGGTGCTGCTGCTACAGGAGCAGGTGCAGGTGCTGCCTTCGGAGCTGCTACGCTGCCGAGTTCTTCTACTTCTACTGCGTATGTTGTACCGTTTACGGTAATGTTGTACTTTTTCATTTTCGATATTTCCTTTCGTATCAATCAGTGGCGTTTGTCAATCATATTTCTGCTCTCAAGGCAGTCCATGCTTCCGGCATGTGACCATGCGGAGCCGGCGCCCGTTACTCTGGTGATATTCCTTACCACGAGGCTATTTGCACTTTGCGAGCCTTCGTAAGCCGCAATTGCCGCCGTGATAACCGCAACCAGCTGTGCATCGCCTGCAAGGTTTTCAGCCGGTGCTGCCGCAGGTGCCGCTACAGGCGCCGTTGTGACAGCCGCTGCTGCAGGTGCAGCCTTCTTTGCCTTGCCTGCTGTCATAACCTTTCCCATGATTGAAAGAATCAGCCAAATCAGGCAAAGGATTACGAATGTGGTTCCCAGGCCAAGCAGTGTTGTTATTCCCGCGCCGGCCATCTTTTCACCCATTGTCAGGGAATCAAAGTACTCCGGATTCGCGAACTTTTCCATTAATGATAAATCCATAATCTGTACCTCCTGTCTTTAGAGAGGAATATTTCCGTGCTTCTTTGCAGGGAGTGACTGTCTCTTGGATTTGAGCATATCTAAACCGCTTGCAATTCTCTGGCGAGTTGTAGCCGGCTCAATTACGTCGTCAACATAGCCGAGCTCTGCTGCACGATAAGGATTGTTGAATGCCTCTTCGTACTCCGCAATCTTTTCCTGTCTCTTTGCGGCAGGGTCTTCGGCGTTCTTGATATCGTTTTTGAATACGATGTTTGCTGCGCCGGAAGCTCCCATTACAGCAACCTGTGCTGTAGGCCATGCGAGAACGAGGTCAGCTCCGAGCTCCTTGTTGCACATAGCGATATAAGCGCCGCCGTATGCCTTACGCAGTACTATTGTTACCTTTGGCACTGTTGCTTCCGCATAAGCGTAAAGCAGCTTTGCGCCGTGGCGAATGATGCCGCCGTATTCCTGAGCTGTGCCCGGCAGGAAGCCCGGTACATCCTCGAGTGTGAGGAGTGGAACGTTGTAAGCATCACAGTTTCTGATGAATCTTGCTGCCTTGTCTGATGCATTGATGTCGAGGCAGCCTGCGCCGAACTTAGGCTGGTTTGCGATAATGCCGACAGATGCGCCGTTTATGCGGGCATAGCCGGTGATAATGTTCTTGCCGTAGTGCGGCATGATTTCAAAGAACTTGCCGTCGTCAACGATTGCTGTGATTACCTGATACATGTCATAAGCCTTGTTAGGGTTGTCAGGAATGATTTCGTTGAGCTCAGGGATCATTCTGTTTATATCATCCGAAGTCGGAACTTCAGGTGCGGTTTCGAGATTGTTTGAAGGCAGATAAGATAGGAGCTCTCTGACCTGAGCGATAGCGTCCTCGTCATTTGCGGCAATCTGGTGTGCATTACCGGAAATGCTGTTGTGAGTCATAGCGCCGCCGAGCTGTTCTGCAGTAACCTCTTCACCTGTTACGGTCTTGATTACCTGAGGTCCTGTAATGAACATCTGGGAAGTCTTGTCAACCATAAAGATGTAGTCGGTGATTGCAGGGGAGTAAACCGCTCCGCCTGCGCAAGGTCCCATGATTACGGAAATCTGAGGAACCACGCCCGATGCGATTGTGTTGTTGTAGAAGATTTTAGCGTAGCCGGAAAGTGCTGTAACGCCTTCCTGAATACGAGCACCGCCCGAGTCGTTCATTCCAACGATTGGAGCGCCCATTCTCATAGCCATTTCCTGCACCTTTACGATCTTGTTTGCGTGATATTCACCAAGCGATCCGCCGAGTACCGTGAAATCCTGTGAGAATGCGAATACCAGACGGCCGTTAACCTGACCGTAGCCTGTTACAACGCCTTCGCCCGGCGCCTTTTTATCGGCCATGTCAAAGTTGTGGCATCTGTGCTTAACAAAAGTGTCCATTTCAACGAATGTGTTCTCGTCGAACAAGAGATTGATTCTTTCTCTCGCTGTGAGCTTGCCGTTTGCATGCTGTTTGTCAATGCTCTTTTGCCCGCCGCCGAGTACGAGTTCTTCTTTCATCTCGCGAAGCTGTTCAAGCTTGTTCATATATGTTTCCTCCTTAATTTCGGAATCATTTTTATCCGCATAAAATTCGTTTTATACCAACAATAACTATACAACAAAAATAGCAGTTCTTTCAAGTTTTTTCACTTTGCTTATTTGTATTTAGTTTGTATTTATTCCGCATCGTGCCCGTACAGCTTTGCTGCGGCTTTGAGTATTGCGCGCTGCTCGGCGTTTGTAAGCTCTGAAGCAGACACTCCCTTTGGCAGTATTACTACCGCCCCGCTGCCTGCATCCTCAATGGATTCACGCCCCGCAAGCTGTGCCAGCTCGCTTGCACAGATCAGCGTTTTCTTCAAGTACGGCATATTCGGAAAGCTGTCGCGACCCAGCTCGTATGCATCCATTCCCTCTCCGCTGAAATCGACAAGAATATTTCCCTCATCCGTCAGCTTTACTTCATCCGCACCAAGCGCCTTTGCGGCCTCGGCAATCGGCACATATACTCCCACATCCGCACTGCCGTCTTCATTTGGAACCGGACCCCTGAGCGAATAGAAATACTCGTCATCGCAAAGCGATATGCCGGATTCGCCTGCGCTGTAGTAATAATATTCATCAGCGCATGCGACAAAGCTTTTTTCGAGGATGTCTGCAGCTTCTTTGTCGACATCCGCAAGGGCTTTATCCATGATTGGGATTATCCGCCTGTTCATTGCCCTGTAGGCGTATTTGCCTTCAAAGAGGCTGACACCGGCTTCGTCCTTCCAAAGATAATAATCAAGCGTTATCCCGAGGAAGTGCCCCGGTCCCTCAGGTCTGTCAACCGCCCATATTTCAACAGGCATGTGAATCAGCCCGTAAGGCAGCTCCCCCAGCCCCTGATTTGTCATCCTCTCGCCTTCATCGCCTATGTAGTAGATTCTGTACTGGTTTTCAACCAGCCCGTGAACCTCGAGTGCTACAATATCTTCTACCGTTTCACCCTGTACCTGATAGCATGTGAGCTTTACCTTTCCCGGCGTAGCAGCCGTCAGCTTTCCCGGCAGGTGTCCGCGCTTTGCGGCAAGCGCCCCCGGCACATTCTTTGGCGCATCAGGCGATGCGGCAGGCATGGTTATGTAATAGTTTGCGGTATCCGAAAGAATCTCCCTCGGCAGGATGCTCGAGGTATATATACCGTAAACCGTATCATCAAACAGCTCCAGCATTCTCTCGTAATCGCTTACGGGATGTCTGTATACTGTAATTCCTTTCCCTGTTAGCTTTTTTACAAGGCTGTCAACATATTCTTCATCGGGCGCTGTAATTGCTTTCAGCTTGTTATCAAAATAAAAATCTGCTATTACTTCCGGATCGAGCGCGCCCTGCATATTGTAAACAGTCAGGATGATGCTCTCGTAGCCCATTGCCTTTACCTCTTCAAGCTCGTCGTAATTATAAATCTGAACTATGAAGCGGTCCCGATAATCCGGATAATCCTCTGCGATTTTTGAGAGCACCTCGGTAAAATCAGCCTTTATATCCGTTACCACCCTGAAGGTATCGGATTTATCCATAACGGCAATCAGGCTTTCTATATCCATCGTGTGGAAACGCTCATATGTGGAAAGCGCCATGAACTCGTCATAGCTCAGCGGCCCGTTCATCGCAACGTTATAGTAATATACACTGGTAACATCCCAGTCGTGCACCATTACCACATGGCCGTCCGTTGTCATTCCCATATCAAGCTCCACAAGTGCGTAAGCGTTGTCCACCGCATTCATCAGCGCCTCGACGGAGTTGCTCGTCACATACCCGTCCACGGATCCGCCCGCATGTGCGATTAACCTTTGAGTCTGCATAGCCTCTGTTACCTCTGCAGGCTCCCAGTTTTCAATCATTTCAGCAGCCTCTGCCTTGTGAAGCTCTGCAAGCTCTTCCGTCGTCATAGCTGACGTATCTTTTGGCCCTGCACCGCTGCCCGCATTTTCACTGCAGCCGGTGAAAGCTGCCATCGAAAGCATGATAAATACAAGCAAACAAGCGACTGCGGTTTTACCCGCCGTCGCTTTCTGTGTTCTTTTGAAGAATGTAGCCTCTAAACTATTTTTCATCTTCTTCGCTGCTCTTGTCTTCGCTTTCCTCGTCAGTCTCGCCCGCGTTGTCATTTTCTTTCTGATGTTCTTCACTCTGCTTTTCATGCATCTCCATCAGCTTGTCGAGCGCTCTTTCGGCATTCTCAGCCTGAGCCTTTGCCTCACGTGCTGCAGCTGCCATGCGTTCAAGCAGAGTTGCCGGCGGCACGTCATCGCTGATGCCGTACATTTCGCCTCCGTCTTAT
>DGGP01000135.1 GCA_002392265.1 Firmicutes bacterium UBA3871
TCCGGCGCGGAAGAAGGCATACCTTTACGGCGACTGGGATATATTCGAAGGGCAGTACTTCGAAGAATTCGACCGCAAGATTCACGTGTGCCAGCCGTTCCCAATACCTGCAGGGTGGAACAAATACAGGGCACTTGACTACGGCCTAGATATGTTTGCCGGCTTCTGGATAGCGGTGAACAGGTGGGGGAAGAGCTACGTGTACCGAGAGGTTTACGAGAGCAGGATGCTTACCCGAGATGCTGCAAGGCTCATGAAGTACCTCACAAACGAGGAAATATACGACTCATTCGCACCGCCTGACCTGTGGAACACCAATTCACAGACAGGAAAGTCTTTTGCAGAGGTCTTTGCTGAAGAGGGTATTTACCTCCGAAAGACGGACAACAACCGCATAATGGGGTGGGCGGCGATGAAAGAGGGGATGAAGGTGTACGAGGGACCTGATGGGCAGAAGATGTCAAACTTCTGTGTGTTCAGTAACTGCAGAAACCTCATACGTTGCTTACAGGAGATACAGTATGACGCAAAGAACATCGGAGATGTGGCGAAAGAGCCGCACGAGCTCACACATGCGCCTGACGCAATCAGAGCCTATTACGCAGGTCGACCTGAAAGCCCAATGCGAAAAGAAGAGCCGAAAGACAGGCTGCCTTGGGCACTCAGAACAGAGAAAGAGACGGAGGTACTCATTGAATGGTAGGTAGAATCAAAGAGTTTATAAAGCGCTGCGTATATGAAGCAGTGGCTGAGTACATGGAGAGTCAAAAGGAAAAGGAGCTGCCGGAAGCTCTTAAAGAAGAGCCTGAAGAGGTATCCTTCGGCTCAGCGGTGCTTGCGGAATGGATATACGGGAAGGAGGAGTCGTAAATGGGCTCAAACACAACGAAGATATGGGACGAGTTCAAGAAAGGGACAACCTATGCGGACAGCATGGGCTTTACGAAGGAGTTTCCGAAGATAACAGAGTACTACGAGGGGAAGCAGTGGCCGGATCCGACGAAGAAGACAAAAAATCTGCCGAGGCCTGTATTTAACATTACGAAGATGTTTATAGACCGAAAGCGTGCGAATGTCACGAATCAGAGCATGGCAATCAACTTCAGAGTCGCAGAGCTCGGTATCATGGAAGAGACGGAAAAAGCCATTGCTGAAGAGGGAGCATCACTTTACAGCGCATATACGCAGCAGCTCCTCGAGGACATGGACATGGACGAGAAATGCAACGAGCTTGTGGGAGACGCAGCAAGCTTCGGCACAGGCATCATGCACTTTTACTGGGACAACTCGGTGCAGGGCGGCCAGAGCGTCAAATATACGGGTGATGTGAGATGTGAAATCATAGATCCACTGGATATCGTGTTCGCCAGACCGAAAATAAAGGACGAGCAGGCGCAGGAATACATCATCATACGCTCGAGAGAGACTGTAGAAAGTGTTAAAAATCTTGCAAGGTCTCTGGGGCTTCCGGCTGAGGTCATAAACCATATAACAGCGGATGAAGATGACTCCACGCAGGCTATGGGTCAGAAGTCGGTAGGTGACGATGGCGAATGCACACTTTTAACGAAATACTCCAGGAAAAACGGTCAGGTGTGCTTTGCGAAAGCGACCAAGACAGCGACGCTCATCGAAGAGAGATACCTGACACCGGCATCGAACAGTGCAAAACCTGCAGTGCAGCCTGAAGATGGAGACGAAATGACAGGTCCTGAAGAGCCAAAGCCAAAGGAACCCGAAGCTCACGTAATAGACCTGTACCCTATCGTGGTAATGCAGTGGGCTCCGAGGAAGAAGAGCATCTTCGGAATCGGTGAAGCTCAGGATATCATCCCTATAAACCGCGCATACAACTTCCTAAAGGCGATGCAGCTTTTATCGATTCAGGACAATGGCTGGCCAAAGACAGTCGTAAAGAAGGGAATGCTTGAAGGCACAATAAACAACGTGCCGGGAGAGGTCCTGATTGAGAAAGAGAGCCAGTCCATCAGATATCTGCAGCCACCTTCGCCTACAACGGCGGCAAGCTCGGTAGCGGAGGAAATCTTTGAGATGAGCCGAATCATAACCGGTGTAACGGATGTATCCACAGGAGAGTCAATCGGTGCCGGAATGAGTGCAGCTGCAATCATCGCACTTCAGAACCAGGCAAAGACACCTGTGCGCGAGATGAAGAGGAAATACAAGCAGTGCTGGATAAAGGCAGGCAGGATCCTACTCGAGTTTTACAAGACTTACTACTCACTTCCGAGGAATATCACGGTCGGAGACCATGAAGAGGTAAAGCAGTTCATCGGCACAAGCTACGCAGGCTATGACTTCAAGATAGCGATAGACGTAGGCGAAGCAACCGAGTACGCAGACGAGCTCACAATGACGACCCTTGACAAGCTCTACGACCGCGACAAGATAACGCTTGATCAGTACATGGAACTGGCGCCATCGAATGTTGTTCCGTTCAAGGGCAAGCTTCAAGAGATGATGAAAGAGGCGGCGCAGCAGCAGCCGGAAATAGATACTACAATGGGAGGTATGGAAAATGTTATGCAGTAAATGCGGATGCGAAATGCTTTCAGAGACAGTGAAGAGGCCAAACAGTGAAGAGGTCATCGGAAGAGCGGATACATGCATCAATAAAAACTGCTCGGAGTACTTAAAGCCGATTGGCAAGGAAAAGAGTGAGCTTACAGTTAAAAGCGCTGAAGAGGCGTAAATATATTTAGCTCCGGCCAAGAGCGTATAAATGGCCAAAGAAAGGACGAATCATGAACGAAGAAAAGATTGGCGTAGCAGACGAAACTCTAAACGAGGGAGCTGCAGAGGGATTAGCCGAACCTCAAAGCGAAGAACCTGTGGCGGGAGAACCGGAGCAGGGAAGTCCTAAAGGGGACAATCAGGAGATACCAAACGAGGTATGGAAAGCCGCGAGACTTCGCGCAGAGAAGGAAGCAAGCGAAAAGGCGCAAAGCCGCATCGATGACTTCTATGCGCAGATGTACGGAGGCTATGGCATCAAGTCTGAAGAGGACTACAAGAGGTATATGGCGCAGCAGGAAACGGATGCGCGTAACGCACGTCTTGAGAATGCCGGCCTTTCGTCGGAAGACATCATGGCAGCAGTGAACAGCTTGCCGGAGATGGAGACCATCAGAAGGATAACGGCGGCACAGCAGCAGAAGTTCCAGGATGAAGCTCTTGACTATGCAGTAAAGACCATATCCGAGATTGACCCCGATATCAAGTCACTGGATGACTTGGAAAACTCCCCGACGCACGATAAGTTCGAAGAGCTTGTGGAGAGGGGATACAGCCTACCGGATGCGTATCTCATAGCCAACCATAAAAAGTTGGTGGAGAAAGGCGCAGCGGCGGCGCAGCAAGAAATAATTCAAAAAATCTCACAAAATGGAGCAGCCTCTCCAGGTAGCCTCACAGGTACACCTGAAGCCCAAACGGTGGATTACGATAATCTCACACCGGAAGAGTTTGAGAAGTACGTACAAAAAGCTATGAGAGGCGAGCTCAGTCATAATTAGGAGGTAAAACATTATGGCAGTTCAGACATATGCAACACTCACAGCAGAGCAGAGAACGTTTTATGAAAAGACGCTTCTTACAAGACTCACACCAAATCTTCTGTTTTACAAGTACGGACAGAAGAAGCCGATTCCAAAGGGAAATGGCGGCACAATCAACTTCAGACGATTCAATTCGCTTCCGGCAGCTACTACAGCGCTTACTGAAGGGCAGAAGCCGGGCGGTGCCACCTTGAGCATCAGCACCGTAACTGCGACTGTTGCGCAGTATGGTGACTACACGCTCATCAGCGACGTTCTCGATATGCTGGGAATTGACCCGGTAATTACAGAGACAACAGCGCTCCATGGTGAGCAGGCAGGCCTCACAATCGACACACTCATCAGAGATGTCGTTCGCCAGGGAACCAATGTGCTCCGTCCAAACAGCAGAGCAACAATCGACGCAGTAATAGCTTCCGACAAGCTGACTTCAACAGAAATCAAACTTGCGGTAAAGAAGCTCAGAAGGGCAAATGTAAAGCCTGTAGAAGACGGAATGTACATTGGAATCATCGATCCTGAGACAGCACTCGACCTGCAGGGTGATCCTGAATGGCAGGATGTATCAAAGTACAACGGCGGCCGTGCAATCATGAAGGGCGAGGTTGGTTGCCTGCATGGCGTAAGATTCGTGGAGACATCCAACGTATACGCGGCAAACAACGCGGCGCAGACACCGGTAAAAGTCCACCATACCGTTATCTTTGGCAAAAACGCATATGGAATCAGCGACCTTGAAGGTTCAGCAGGAAAGCCGAAGGTAATCGTAAAGCCGGCAGGAAGTGCAGGAACGGATGACCCGCTCGACCAGGTATCATCCGTAGGTTGGAAGGCATTGTTCACAACTGCAAGACTTGACGAAAACGCAATCGTAAGAATCGAGCATGCAGCAACAGAGTAATTAGGAGGTAAAAACCATGAGTGAAGCAACAAAGAACCAGTTAGCAGAGGAGCAGGCAGAAAAGGCAGCCGCAGCGCAGACAGCTGCAAAGGCAGCAGAGGAGCAGGCAGAAAAGGGCAAGAATAGCAAGAAGGGCAAAGAGGAGAAAGCTAAAGACAAGGCCAAGAGTGGAAGAACAGCTCCGGAAGAATATGGCCCTGATGTTACCGTTCACGTCCCTATCGACAAGCTCAATCCGGGACTTACAGAAATCCCGGTACACATCAACGAGTATTCGTGGGTAATTAAGCGCGGCGAGAAGCAGATCGTGCCCGAAGCTGTGGCGGATGTGCTTCATCAGGCAGGCTATCTCTAAAGGAAAAATGGAGGGAGGGAAGTTCGAAAGGGCTTCCCTTGCTCTGATTAAGGCGGTGAGACGATGAAATTAGGAACATTAAAGAGCCAGATACAGACGCTGGGCTTCGAAGAGAAGGCGACAATGGAAGATTCGGAGTATCTTGGCATCATCAACAATGGAATAAACAGAGCTATGCAGATGATAGCGCAGGAAGTCGCACCGGTAATCTCGGAGATAGAGTATGCGGTAGATGAAGAAACAGTCATAAGAGGGCAGACGGTTGAGTATGACCTTAATAACATTCCGGAGTACGAAGAAAACTACCTCGGAATAGAAAAGGTCATCTATAAGACCGATTCAGAGATTTCGATGGATGAGCATTTCGCTGAAGAGGGCGATACTCTTTACCTTCCACTGAAGAGGGATGGAGTATTCACCATTCGGTATAAGAGACGTCCTCACGAGGTAACCATTGACAGCACAGACAATGACACTGTAGATATGCCTGCAGGCGTAACGAATCTGATTGCACCGCTTGCAGCGTACTATATCTGGCTTGATGACGACACCCAGAAGGCTCAGATGTACCGCAACGACTATGAGCAGCTCAAAGAGACGTACCTCGGCAACCGCTCAAGCTTTGCGGTCGAGAGAGTGTACTCAATGGAATAGGAGGGCGCAATGGGAAAGATACATGTATCCGCGGCTCCGGTGCTAAAGACTGCGAGATATTCGGACTTCAAGGGTGTGGATTTTAGCCAGGATGCATC
>DGGP01000107.1 GCA_002392265.1 Firmicutes bacterium UBA3871
GCAACGGAAGACTTTCTTCTGCCTGTAGCAGCATACTGTACTTTTGCCATTGTTTCTTACCCCTTTCCTAGAAATTCCAAGTTTCAGGCTTCTGAGCAGCGTGATTGTGCTCCGGACCTGCATAAACGTGAAGCTTTTTGTACATCTGACGACCGAGTGCTCCGTTTGGAAGCATACCCTTTACAGCGTGCTCGATGATTTCAGTCGGCTTCTTTGCCTGTAACTTTTCGAAGGAGATTTCGCGGAGTCCGCCCGGATAACCGGTATGTCTCTTGTAAATCTTTTCCTGTCTCTTCTTGCCGGTAACCTCTACCTTTTCTGCGTTGATTACGATTACATAGTCGCCGCAATCTACGTGAGGAGTATAGGTCGGCTTTTTCTTTCCGCGGAGGATTGATGCAACTTCTGATGCAAGTCTACCAAGGTTCTTGCCGTCAGCATCAATCACATACCACTTTCTTTCCACTTCCTGTGGCTTTGCGATAAATGATTTCATTTCTTTTCCTTTCTGCACCTACTAAGATCTCGCAAAAGATCCGTTTCGGTTTTGTCTACTGGGATACCATGCGTGGCTCGCTCTTCCAAAGTCAGACCCGCTCGGTATCTTTTTCGATATACTAAAATATATTAGTTTCGGGTCGCGGACGGTCATCCATCCTGTACCCGGACGACTTTGCATGCCGGCCACCGCTCAAACCCTTGAGTCGCCGGCTAATCACCCAATTGATGGCCTACCTTGAAAGAGCCACCCGGTGCGATTTTTGCACACAAAAAATCGTGCATTGAAACACAATGCACGATTAGTATACTGCTTCCGAGGTCGAAAGTCAAGGAAATTTTCAGGTTTCCCGCCTTTTTCCCCGGCTTTTTTACTGAATTCCCGCCAGCAGCTTTATAAATCTTTCAAGCATCGTACCGAACTGGCCTCTGGTGAGCTCTCCGAGAGGATCTATCAAATCGTCGCCCACGCCGTTTATCAGGCCTGCAGCCACTGCCCAGCGCACTGCTTCAAGATTCTCAGCAGAGATATCCGAAGAATCCCTGAATGTGATTAAAGCATCAGCATTCACTGCTACTTCGCTTCCACCGATTTCCTTGTATGCCTCGTAGAGCATTGAGATCGTATTCTGACGGTTGTTTACCTCGGCTTTGCCAAACTTTTCAACCGCCTTTTCCCAGGATTCGGATGTGCCCTCGCCCTTGATTCTGCCGATTACGGCAGCGGTCTGAGCTGTTGTCAGTGCAGTTTCCTGAGCAAACTTGCCCTCGCCCACGCCTACCATAAGGCCTCGCGAAGCGGCAAAGTTTACTCCGGCTTCATACCATGCATCCTTCTTTACATCCTCAAACTCTACCTTGTTGTCCACTACGATGTAGCTTCCGTCTTCAACTGTCGCAACAACGCCAGTACCTTCTTCGTTTACAACGCTTGTGACAATCGGTGTAAAGCTTCCGTCAGCATTTACCTTCATCAGTACAGTGGTCGTTTCAGCCTCCTTTACAGGAATGCTTACAGCGGCCTTTTCCTTGCCCTTCGGAAGAATGACATTCACTGCCGCAGCCTTCTTCGCATCCGCTTCAGGCTTTGCTGCACTTACTGCAATCTCAATAGGCTTACCGCTTGCTTCAGCCTTCTTCACGGCTTCATCCGAAAGCTGAACGCTCGATGCCTGCTTTCCGTTCACGTCCGTAACCGTTACGATCTTGCTGCCAAGCGCGTCTGTCTTTTCTTCCTTCTTCACGATCTCCGCGCCCGTTTCAGGTACAGCAAGCTCTTCTTTTGCGGCCTCCTTCATCTTTTCTCTCACGCCCGGCTCTCTCGTGTACTCACCTGTGTAATAGAACACCATTCTGTCGCCATCCTCGAGGTAGTACTGAGCAAGCGCAAGGTCAGGCAGCACGCCGCCCACAGTGTAGAGCCAGCCCGAATTCTGACCGAAATCAAACTCGCCAAGCTCATGACCGTGAGAGTCGGTTAAGCTTCTTACATAAGTGCCGCTGCCGGTGTAGCCATAGCCGTTTGCAGAAAGCGCGCCCCTTAACGCATCCCACGCAGTGTGGTCGCGTAGGGTGCTACCGGTGTAAGTCCAGCTTGTTATATTTTCAAAGCCTCCGAAGTCTCTGCCGTCAACCTTTACATTGACCGACATTGTGTTCGGACGGCTCGCAGCATTAGGATCTGCGCCGCGCAGGCCCTTTACGGTAACGGTTGCAGAAACAGGTACCTTGTAAAGGTCTTCGAAAATTGAATAGCTTGCGTAAGCAGTGGAATCTGCCGTGAACCTGTCGCCGTATGCCGAGTACTTTTCCATTGTCATACAGCTTTCGAGTATTAGCTGAGTGTCATATTCAGGCTTTGTGAGCAGCAGATTTTCGTCTGTCAGAATCGTCGGGCGGCTCGAGCGGATGGTTCTCCACATAAGAGAGCTCATCGGATCGTAGCCCGGAAGGTCCGCAAGCTTTACAGCGCTGCCGCCGAAGCCACTGCCACTGTTATAAACGATTTCGCCGTTTTCTTCCGTTATAAATGAGAAGTTTTTGAGGTTTGCAACAATTGCGCTCGGAGTGTTTTCAGTATCTCTCAAAAGACCTGCCACGTAAACGGCATCTGTCGCAATTCTTGCCATATATGCCTTGTCGGCATTAATTTCTGCCTGGGTAAAAGGCAGAACGGTAAACTCAAATGTCGCCTCGCCCTGCACCCTGCCTGTGTCTCTGGAGCTTATCGTAGCCTTTAATCTCGCGGTTTCGCTCTCTGCACCCGGCAGAGGTCTGTATATAATTGCGTGATATCCTGAAATCGACATCACTTCAGGGGTCAACGAAGTATATGTTATTCTCTGACTTGAACGGTTCTGGAATATTCCCGATGTCTCGAGAGCTCTCGGCTGCGGCAGCTGCAAATCGCCCTTTACTGCGTCTAATCTGAGCTGCTCGCCCATATCACCGTAGAAGTACGTGATGAGGCCTTCAAAGCTGCTTTCAAGGCTCTGCTGTGTACGTGCCGTATCTACCTGTGCCTGCGAAGCGTCCTTTGCAACTGTAAAATCAAATGTCTTTGTTACCGAAAAATCTGCCTCGCCCGGAAGCTCGTCTCTGTTTGTGAGGTTGAACCTAAAGGTTCCTGTGAGCCTTACAGGCAGGTCTGCCCCTGCAGGTCTAATTACGTTTACTCTCTGATAATAGTTTTCATTCTGCAGAGCTCTTTCTATTGTGACGAGTTCGCCCTCGCTTTGATCATAGCTGGCCTGCCATGTAACGGACGCTGTTCCGATTCCTTCAGGAAGCGCCAGATTTGAAGTAACTGCGGATGAAGTCGCATTTTCACCGCGTATTGTGTTCCATGTAATCTGGTTCGCCAGGCTGCCGAGGACACCTTCAACATATTCTTTATCCCAGCTGATGAACATTCTGCAGGTAAAGCTTGCGCTCTCCGTGCCGTTTGAAACGGTGAATGCCACATCGTTATAAAGTGCGCTCTTGTAGGAGCTTGAGCCCTCAACGCCCGTAAAGTAGTTTATAGTGCCGTCGGATGCGATATTCACATCCTCGTTTGCAGGAAGCGACTTGGTGCCCGGGCTTGTCATCGTGAATGTGAGTCCGTTTATGTCACGGCCGCTTGCAGAAACAAACCTCTTTATTACATCAACCGTAGTTCTTTCGTCAGGATGGACAATTTCGCTCGCCCACACCGATCTGCCGTTTACATAAGATGCGATGGCATCGAGTCTTGCCTGATTTGTAGCAGAACCGGAGTAAACCGTGATGCTAAAGGTCTTTGTGTCTCTTGCTTCATTCTTTGTAATGGTTGCTGTAAGTGTTACTGTAGCGCGGCCACTCTGTGGGAGTACTACCGCACCGCTGTTTGAGATTACCGAAGCATTATCGGAAGCCCAAGCGATTGTCGTTCCGTTTGCACCGCTTGCAGGAAGCGTGAGATTGCAAGCCTCACGAACTTCTGACTGCGATAAAGTAAGCGCAGTTTTGTCGAGGCTGACAGCTCTTGCGTCCGCATCGAAGACTTCGGATCCGCCCTGCCAAGCAAGCACAGGGAACCCACCATTAAGATCTGTTATATCCTGATTAAACACACTTCCGCTGCCGTTAAGAGCAGAGACAAATGCTCTCGCTCTCATTTCGGAGCCGGTCTTTGCTGTAGCTTTGCCGTCGGTAAGGCCCTTGTTTTCGTAGTAGCAGTTGGTGACCGAAACATCGTTTGCGTTTGCAGCCTCATACCATACAAATGCGCTGATACCGTCCGCAGGTCCTGTCACACTTGCCGAAACATAGCAGTTTCTGATTATTGCAGGCGAATTGCTGCCGTATGACTTTGCAGCTCTGCCTGTAATGCCGCCTACGGCTTTGTTTGTCAGCGTTCTGCCGCTACTGTTTGTAATATTTGCGGCTACGCTTCCCACGAAATATGAATTTTCGACTATGCCGTAGATATATCCCGTAATTCCTCCAACCTCAAGAGTCTGGTTGAAGTAGGTGTTTGTATTTGTTATATCTGCATTCACCGCACAGCCGCTAATCCTGCCGCCTGCTTCCATTCTGGCAGCTATACCGCCGGCGCGGCCTCCTGTTGTAATGCTTCCTGTAAAGCTGCAATTTTCAGCAATACCGTAAAGCTGGCTGATTATACCGCCCGCATCGCTTGAGTTGCTTATTGTCCCGTTTACAGAAAGATTCTTTACCGTTGCAGAATGATTGTCAGCAGTTCCGACCTTGCTGAAAATACCACATATTGCTGCCGGAATTCCGCTGATTGTCTTGCCGTTTCCATCGAACACACCCTCAAAGGCATTGTCGCTGCCAATCGGAGTCCATGCTCTGCCGCCGAGGTTTATGTTTGCCGTAAGCTTTGCATTTATGCTGCCATTTGTAGTGTTCACATAATCCGCAAACCAAGCAAGCTCTGCCCCGCTGCCAATCAGGTATGTGCCGTTTGCATCCTGCTGCGGCACTGTCTTTGCCGCACCGTCCCATGCTGCACCCGCATTTGCCAGGCTTATTGTAAGCGTTCTGTTATCGTCAAGCACCACTCTGCCGCGCACGCTTACAAAACCCTCCTTGCTTACTGTGTAGCTGTAGGTCTCGCCCGCAGGAAGTGTGAAAACGTTCCCGCTTGCAAAGCCTGCCATATCGCCCTCAGTCTCGTGGCTTACGGCAATGCTTGCGCCATCGGGAATGCTGAAGGTGAGAGTCTTGCTTGCCGCAGCCGTCATCGCCGGAAGATCGACAGTCTGATCTGCACCGCTTACGGTCACAGTGCCGGTGAGGTCCTCGTAGCCAAACTTGCTCTCGGTGTATGCATAGGTTCCGTCCGCGAGAGTGTAGGTGCCTGCACTTGCAGGAGCTACCGTCTCACCATTCTTTGTGAGGGTTAAGTTCGCACCGTCTGCGATGTTGGTGAATGCCAGCGTGTAGGCCGAATCAAAAGCAAAGTCTTTAAGCCATACTGTGTCATCACCGCTGTTCCCGCTGCTGTCCTTTTTGTAAGTAATTTTGAATGTTTCGCCTGCTGCGACATTTACCGAAGTCTGTGTCCAGTCAATCGCACCGCTCCACTTCAACTTTTCTGTGTTGTCGCTGTAGCTTGTAACGTTTCCAAGGTAAAGTAAATCATATTTTGCTTCGGAACTTATCTTGTATTTAAATCTAAGGACACCGGAGCTGTTTGGCGTAATGGTCATTACTGCCGCCTTGTTTCCCTGGCCTTGGTTATTACTCTTTAATACAATCTCGCCGTTTAATTCATCATCTGCAAAGCCGTACTTGCTGCCACCGTTTGTATCGCCCGCAAAGCAGTCAACTGTTGCTTTTCCGGCAAGTGCAGAGTAAGCGGTTGGCCTTACAGTGAAGTCTGCCGCAAAGGTCGTGCTTGCTCCCTTATATGAGATTGTTATTGTATGGTTCTCTGCCGGCACTGCAACATCGAAACCGCTTACAGTGTAGCCTGTAACTGCTTCGCTCGAACCGTCGGAATAATTTGCCGTTACCGTGAGCGCGCTTCTCAGGCTATCTTCGGGGGTTCCGATATAGTAGCCTGTCCGGTTGCCGGTTATCGTGAGACTCGCAACACTTTTGAGTGCCACAGGTACCGTGACATTGGAATTGCTTACGGTAAATGTGCCTTCTGCTATGGCACAATTTGCATGGGAAACTGTGTAGGTGTACTCGCCCGCAGTCAGTGAATATGTTCCGTTAGGGTTTGCGGTCATCACATCTGCACCATGCTTTACAACAATGCTTGCATCGCCGGAGACTCCGCTTGGAAGTGTAATGTCGAATGTAACTGTAAGCTCCGACAGCGCTGTCATTGTCACATTTTCCGTTACATCACTGTCAACTACGGTAATCGTTCCGGTCTTTTCTTCGTATCTGAACTTTGTAATGGTGTATGAATATGTTCCAGCAGGAAGTGAGTATACGCCATTCTCGCCGGTTACGAGATTTTGCTCGGAGTCTTTGAGTACAATAGTCGTTCCGTCAATGTCCGGGGTGATTGTCACGGAATACTTTTTTTCAAAAGAGAAGTCTTTTAAGTAAATTGTATCTCCGTTGCTATCAACACTATAGTCTTTAGTATATTTTATGTAAAAGGTCTGCCCCGCAGATAAATTATACTCTGCACTTGTCCAATCTTTTTTTCCGCCTTGGCCGGCACCTTCGGATTCGGACTCCTTATACATATAGAGCTTATCCGAATTTTCAGATCCAATTTTATACTTAAATGTAAGCGTGCCTTCAGAAATTGGCGTAATGGTCATAATTGCCGAAGTGTTATGCCGGCTCTGGTTATTACTCTTTAATAGCAACACTCCGCCTTCTGTGATTTCGTTAACAAAGCCGTAGCTTCCCACTATAGGAGTTACTATTGCTTTGCCTGCAAGCGCAGCATATGCCGTAGGCTCTATGCTGAAGTCTGCCGTAAATGTCGTGCTTGCGCCCTTGTATGAGATTGTTACGGTATGGTTTTCTGCCGGTTCCGCAACATCAAAGCCGCTTACTGTGAAGCCGGTAACCGTAGCAGTCGTTCTGTCATTATATGTCGCTGTTACCGTAAGGCTGCTTCTGAGCTGTTCTTCGGTAGTGCCTACATAGTAGCTTGCTTCGTTGCCGGAAACTGCGATGCTTTCTACGTGCTTAAGTGCAATGGTGTTTGTTGCCGAGCTGAGGTCAACATCACCTGTAGCCGCTTCGTAGCCTTCGGTAGTTGTACTTGCTTCATAAGTATATGTCTTTGTGTTTAAGAGCTCGTATGTTTTGCCGCCGTCAGTGCTCGGCTCCATTACGGTCTCGCCCTTCTTTACAACAACCGTTGCGTTTGCAGGTGTTGTCTCAAATGTTATTGTGCTAAACTGCGAAGCATCCTTGGCAAGTGTTACGGAAACTCCGTCCAGCGTTGCCGCAGTATTTGCCTGATCTTCCGATACGGAGATGCTGCCATCCTGCGAAGTACAGCCCTCTGCGGATACAACCCATGTATGGTCGCCGGCCGCAAGGTTAACTGTTCTGGTTGCCCCTCCGTTCACGGTCTTTGTTCCGTCAATTACGAGCGTTGCGTCCGCCGGTGAAAGAGTGAATGTTACCGATGCAGTCGGAGTCTGCATAG
>DGGP01000134.1 GCA_002392265.1 Firmicutes bacterium UBA3871
CGGCGGCATTACCCGCATCAGGTTAAAGGGTCGAAGCATTGCTTCCTCTCAGCCGTTTTCACAGCTCCCCTGTTTTTTTTTTACGAACTCATTCTACACCTGCTTTATGTTTATTTCAAGTGTTATTTTGGTTTTTTGAAAGTATTGTACGGACCTTGCCCTCTACCCTGCGAAAGGCTTTTACAACCAGCGGATCGAAATGAGTACCGGCTCCTTCTTCGATGATTTCCATAGCCTTTTCATATGTAAAAGGCGGTTTATAGCTGCGTTGAGACGTGAGGGCATCAAATACATCAGTGACAGCCATAATCCTGGCTGCAAGCGGTATTTCTTCCCTTGAAATACCCGTAGGATAACCCGAACCATCCCATTTCTCATGGTGGAAATGAGCAAGATCTCTTGCATCCTTCAGAAAATCAGACTCAGGAACCTGGCTTATAACTCTGTTAATAATCTCGGCACCCGCCACGGTGTGTTCCTTCATGATTGTAAACTCGTCATTGTCGAGCTTGCCGGGCTTGTTCAAAACAGCATCCGGAACAGTGATTTTCCCGACATCGTGAAGAGGTGCGGAATTTTCAACATCTTCGATAAACTTGTCTGTGAGCACATCCGTATAATAGCCCATCTCCCTGAGAGACAACATTATTTCTCTGGTATAGGCTGCAGTCTTTCTTACATGCGCCCCGGTGTTTTTGTCTCTGCTCTCGACCATGTCTGCGAGTACAAATATAAACGCGTTCTGGAGCTTTTGAATAGTTTCTGTCTTTTCGTTTATATCATTGATGTAATCCGCGGTATCGTTTGCCATCTTGCATAGCGAGTGGTAGAAATTCTCTACCTCATCACCTGTTACGATGCCGAGGTCTTCCATGCGCTTAATGCCGTTTTTAATATCATCCTTTGAATGCTTTGCAAATAAATTTGTGCAAAGCGCCATTGCGTTTATCGGCAGAATTATGTTGTATTCCGTAACCCAAAAGCAAATCGTGAGCACCAGGATGAAAAATCCCGTAAACAGAAATACCATCTGGAGGAAAAATGCCCTCGCATTGTTTTCGATATCAGCCATCGAAACATCCGCAGCAGCATAGCATACGCAGTTTCCGGCTTTATCATATACAGGGCAATATACCGTAAGCAGCCAACCGTAAGCGCCGTTTGAAATCATCGGCGGTATTTTTTCACCGGCAAGCAGCTTTCCGATATACGGTTTAAATGCATCATCAAAAGGAATGACCGTTCCCGGACTTTCACCTTCGAGGTCAGCTGTATCAATATCAAAGACAACATGGCACCCGTCTTCGAGAATTCTGTACACGTAAATATATTCTATCTGTGATGAACTCCTGAGCAAGTTCTTGAATCTCACATAGGCATTTGCATATCCGTCCGCAACAAAACCCAGCTTGATGAAAGAATCGACCTTTTCCGGATCAATTATTCCCGCAGCTGCCAGTGCCATGCCCTCGGCCCACTCGATGCGGTCGTTTTCCGTGGCATTCCTGTAAAGAACGTAGCTGATACTGATTGATGCAGTACCTACCGCGAGCATAACTATTATAATCAGAGCCATTATTTTAGTGCGGATTGAAACGACTCTGCACTCAATATTTCGCATTTCAGCTGCCATCTCCTTTGAGATGGGGTTCTGATACCAGGTTTTAAAAGAAATTTTTTCGCGAATATTATCCGGGACAAGATGAAGAGCAAAAACGCAGATAATGACCGTAACCGTTTTGTCCGCAAAATCAATCAGAAGATCATTAAATATCCCCTGCGTAGCGAAACCTTCAAGGCACATCGGAAGAACCGAGCCCATCCCGCCGCCTACAGCGGTAAGTGCCGCAATATACACAATTGCAGTCGGTACGGTTCTGAGCCATCCTTTTTGATAAAGGAATCTCGCAACAACCGCAATTAAGACATTTATAACACCATAATACAATGAGGCCGTATCCGAAAGTCCTTTTATGAGGTTTGTGAGAAGCCCCACAACAACTCCCGGAAGATAACCGCTAAACACGGCACAAAGCACCGTTCCAACCGTATCAAGGTATAGGCTTATACCTGTTTTTACGACAATTGCACTAAGTATTAAGTTCAGCGCAAGCCCGATTAAACTAAAGCCTATAACCCATGTCTGGCGATAATTTTTTACCTTTAGCAGGTCCTCTTCTAACTTGGTCATATTCAGCCTTTCTGCTTTTCACAGCACTATCAAACACTTACAGGCTAAATTTACCACAATTTATCAGAACAGTCAAATTATACTGTTAATTTTCGGGGGATTTTTAAAACTTTCTATATAAAAATCAGCTATTTCTTTGATTTTGCCTCTGTCATTAAAACTTGAAGCATCTTCGACAGCCACTGTGATAAATCCTGCCGACCTTGCAGTCTCAATGCAGTGAAGAGCATCCTCGAATACCAGTGTGTTTTCGGGCTTGCAGCTGATTTTTTCTGAAGCCGCGAGGTAAACTGACGGCTCCCGCTTTGTTACACCGAGCTCTTTGCAGGTAATAATGTCTGTAAAGAAATTCTTTATTCCCAAGCGCTTAAAGCACTTGTCAAGTATTTCCCTGTCATTTAATGTGGCAATTACCATCGGGATTTTGGCATTTTTCAATGATTCAAGGTATTCGTACACTCCCGGCTTTAGTTGAACTTCTTCGAAATAGAATGCCTTAATCAGGTTCCAAAGATCCGCTGTTATCTTTTCGCAGCTGTCATTTAAGCAGTAATTTTCCTTCAGGTACATACTGCCCTCTTCTATGCTCATCGGATACAGCTTTTCACCGAGTCCCGCCTCCGCTTTAAGGCCCAGTCTTTCCAGATACCTCTGACCGAGCTCGTACCAGATATGCATTGAATCGAGTATTGTTCCGTCCACATCAAATATTGCGCCTTTTATTATCATTTTTTTCTCCGTTTAACTGTTACATATACTTTTCAGGATTATTATACTATTTTGTTAAGAGCAGTTTCAAGCATACAAAAAGCCTGCTTTCCTCCGCAGGCTT
>DGGP01000133.1 GCA_002392265.1 Firmicutes bacterium UBA3871
TCCTTTGCATATCCCCAGTCACGAAGCGAGTCCAAATTTCCAAGTTCCAGATGGTCCTGCAGGCCAACTGCGATTCTCCCTGCTGCGCGCGTAATTTTTCTTGTTACAAAGTTTTCGCCCCTACGCTCCGACTCGTGGTTAAACAGGATTCCGTTGCAAGCAAACATCCCGTATGCCTCACGATATTCCTTTATCATCCAATACCCATACTGCTTTGCAATAGCATATGGGCTGTACGGATGGAACGGAGTAGTCTCGCTCTGAGGGCATTCTTCCACTTTTCCGTATAACTCAGATGTTGACGCCTGGTATATGCGACATGTTTTCTCCATACCGAGCATATGCACGGCTTCTAAAACACGAAGCACACCGAGAGCATCTATATCACCTGTATACTCTGCAGCATCAAAACTGATCTGAACATGACTCTGTGCCGCAAGATTATATATTTCGTCCGGCTTTACCTCTCCGATTATTCTAATGATTGAACTTGAATCCGAAAGGTCGCCTTCGTGGAGCTGAATCTTTTCAATAATATGATCTATACGTTGGGTGGTCGGAACAGACGAACGACGAATAATACCGTGCACTTCATACCCCTTTTCAAGCAGAAACTCCGCGAGGTACGACCCATCCTGACCTGTAATTCCTGTAATCAATGCTGTTTTCATTTTATAAATACTCCGTTCTGTTGCAAATCTTCAAGTTTTCTATGATTTTCTTTATGTCACCGGTGCTGTTTTTGTCACATATCAACGTAACATCGTCGGTATCAATTACAACGAGGTCTTCTATTCCAACCGTTGCAATCAGTTTGCCGTTGCCTTGAATTATGGTGTTTTTTGTATCAATTGATACGACATTTCCATTAATAACATTCCCAAACTCGTTGCAAGGCTGCATGCGCTCTATTGCGAGCCATGATCCAACATCATCCCATCCGAAGGAACCGCTCAGGATATAAATGTTCTCTGCTTTCTCCATAACGCCATAGTCTATCGATTCGGAGCGAAAAGCTTGGAATTCATTTTCAAGAACTTTTTCCTGCTCCTCGGTTCCGATAGCGGCTTTTATTCTCAAAAGACCTTCGTATGTCTCAGTCATGCTTTTCTTGAGGTTTGAAAGAATCGTTGAAACCTTCCAGATAAACATTCCACTGTTCCACAGATACTGCTGTGCAGCGATATATTTGCGAGCTGTTTCCGCATCTGGCTTTTCCACAAAACAGTCGACCTTGAAAGCTTCTCCCAGAGTCTCGTCCTGACTGATTTTTATATAACCGTAGCCTGTTTCGGGATATGTCGGTGTAATTCCCAGTGTAACGAGATTATCCCCTTTTTCTGCGACATCTGCCGCTTCTGAAAGAGTTCTGCGGAATATCTGAGGATGCGTAATAAGATGATCCGACGGGAGTACATACATTATCGCATCGTCATACTTTTTTGAAATATGAACAGCACCGAGACCGATGCACGGTGCTGTATTGCGACCAATCGGTTCACAAAGGATGTTTTCATCCGGGATTTCCGGAAGCTGTTCTTTTACAAGTGTTTTATAGCTACGATTTGTTGCGATGTATATATCTTTAATATCCACAAGCGGCAGGATTCTCTCTACCGTTAGCTGAATCATAGTTTTCCCGTCGCCTGTCAGTGACAGGAACTGCTTTGGCAGATTGGCTCTGCTCTTTGGCCAAAATCTCTCGCCACGGCCTCCTGCCATTATGAGTGCTGTCTTTTTCATTTCTATCTTTCTTCCCTCCAAACTTTGGAAATGAGTATTCTGCATTTCCCCCGTACTCTATACTCCCCTATAGCCGCCGGCATAAAAAAGGATTCGCCGGTACGCACTCTGTAGGTTTTTTCCCCGGATATTATATCTCCTTCGCCTGATACGCAAAGCAGGTGCTGGAATGAGGCTCCGTCACAAACAAGTTTAGCCTCTGTTTCCACATCTGCTTTATACGCTCTGAAGTAACTGCATGAAAACATTTCCGTGATTGAAAATCCCGGAAATGTTGCAACTCCGTTTGCTCTACATTCACTAGGTATAATCGGTTCGTAATTCATTACCTGCGCAGCACGCTCCAAATGAAGCGGGCGGAGGTTTCCGTCTACATCCTTACGGTTATAGTCATAAACTCTGAAGGTTGTGTTTGAGTTTTGCTGTATTTCAGCTATTACAATCCCCGCACCTATTGCATGAATCGTGCCAGGCAGAATGTAAAACACATCGCCTTTTTTAACAGGTACTTTGTTCAGCGCTTCGCATATACTGCCTTCTTTTGAGCGGCGTAAAAACTCTGATTCCGTGATAGTCTTTGATAATCCCAGATATATGCTCGACTGAGGTTTACAGTCGACTATGTACCACATCTCGGCTTTTCCACTTTCGCCTTTGTCTTTGTTTGCTGTCACATCAGACGGATGCACCTGAATTGACAAGTCCTTTGCGGCATCTATAAGCTTTACCATGATAGGAAAAGTTTCACCGTGAGCACAATCATCACCCCAAAAGCCCTTGCGGTCAATTTCCCCCAGTTCGAGGAGAGTCTTCCCTTTAAAGTCACCCTCTGCAACAACTGACATCCCATCCGGGTGTGCTGCAAGCTCCCAGCTTTCCGCGGTTACCTTTGGCGCATCACTCTTTCCGTATTCTTTTTTTAGCCGTTCGCCGCCCCAAAGGTACTCTTTGTAGCACGGCTGAAGCTTTAACGGTCTATACTCCATTATTATCCAAGTACTTCTTTGCATACCGAAATCAATTGCTGCGCAGAAGTCTCCCATGTAAATTTCTTTTCCTGCTCGTAACCTTTTTTTCTGAGGCTCTCTGCATATTCTTTGTCTGAAAGAACCTTCATGATAGCTTTAGCAATATCCCCTTCATCCAAAGGGTTAACCAAAGCTGCGGCATCACCGCATATTTCCGGCATTGATGCAGCATCCGAGGTTACAACAGGGCAACCCCAGTGCATCGCCTCAAGCGGCGGCATGCCAAACCCCTCGTAAAGAGAAGGGAAAACAAACAACTCCGCATTTTGATACAGACAGTTTCTTTCTCTGTTTGATATGTAGCCGGTAAAAATTATATCTTTGGCAAAAGTGCTTTCTTTTGCTGCCCTGTATATTTCTTCGTTCTGCCAGCCTTTACCGCCCGCCAAAACGAGCCGGTACGGCAGCTTTTCATTTTTCTTAAGCATTTCGAAAGCGTGAATCAGACGAACCAGGTTTTTCCTGGGTTCAATCGTGCCGACATAGAGAATGTATGGCTTGGTAATGCCGTATTTCCCTAATGTGACCTCTGAATCTGCGGTCTCCTCGGAAAAAGAAGGTGCGCTGTATATTACAGAAACCTTTTCTTCAGGAACGCCCAGCAGGTCTATGATTTCGCGTTTGGAAAACTCCGAAATGGTGATGATTCTGTCGCTGCGCTTTGCGCTGCGCTCCATTCCGGCCGATATTCTCCGGAGATTGCGTGCGTCCATGGTCTCAGGGAACCTCACATATGTCATGTCATAGACTGTTGTAATAATTTTTCCCCGTATTTTGGGCGGCACGATATAATTAAAAAAAACGGTTCCATCGGATTTCTGTGAAAAGAGGTTGTCGTAGGAAATTGGCAAAGCCCTCCAAAGTCTCCTATAAACTCCATACGGAAAAACACGGCTTACATTCATATCCATATCTATTCCCTGCAGCGCCTGACTATTATCATTCCTACCGCAGAAATTGAACAAATTACCGCAAAACTGTATTTCATCATCACTTTTCAGCCTTTTGGCAAGTTCGTATGTATATGTGCCTATTCCCGATCGCTTGCCGCAGCAGGGCTGCAGCTCAAGGGCAATGGTTTTTACCGTTTTGTTCATATCCTAATCCATTAAATTGTCGGCGAAATCAAATTGACTCGATGACTTTGCCGAGTTTATCGGCAGAGTCCTCCCACGAAAAACGTTTTGCGTTTTCGAAGCCTTTTTCTACTATCGTGCTCCTGTATTCATCATCAGTTAGAAGCCTGATTAGGCCTGCCGCTATATCGTCTGTGTCGTATGGGTTGACGTATTCGGCTGCGTCGCCCGCAGCTTCCGGCAGTGCGCTTACACTAGAGGTCAGAACTGCTGTGCCACATTGCTGCGCTTCGATTACGGGAATGCCAAAGCCTTCGTAAAGTGTGGGGAAGGCAAAAACTTCCGCCGCCGAGTATAGTGCTGCCTTGTGCTCGTCATCAACATAGCCGATTGAGTGAATGGCGTCTTTGGCTTTTATTTTCCGCAGCGCTTCTGCTTCGTCGAACTTCCACCCGAGGCCGCCGGCGATTACGAGTTCGTGCGGCAAATTGGTCTCAGCTTTCATTTTGTCAAAGGCCTGAATCAGCCTGACCAGATTTTTCCGTGGGTTCAGGCTGCCTACAAACAGGATGAACGGTTTTTCCAGATTGTAGCGCCTGCGCACCTCTGAAAGCATCTCTTCATCGCTCACCATCCTTATTTTGTCGGATGCGGCGCATGGGATGACATCTATTTTTTCGGCGGGAATCCCGAGGATATCCTGCATTTCTTTTTTAGTAAACTCTGATATTGCAATGAATCGCTCTGCGCGTTTGCAAAGATATTTGTATTGCTGCTTCCAAAGCAGTACGCGTGATTTCTGGTAGGTTTCACTCATGCGAAAAACTGCCAGATCCGTAATAATAGGGATTACTTTGCAGCTCTTCGGAAGAACGAATGGCACCTTTGAATCCACCGTCAGCAAAACTGCGTTTTCGCAATATTTGCGCCCTAGGCCGAATGACTGGAAAGCGATGCGCTTTATGCCCTCTTCATATGTGCATGGTGCTTCGATTACTTTTGTGTTTTCGGAGCAGTTAAACTCAGGGCTGTTTTTGGGGATTACTATTTCGCAATCCCTTTTTGTGATTTCAGTGAACGGTCCGAACCACTCCCGCATCATTATTCCGATGCCTGAGCTGTTTGATTTGTACTGCAGGGCATTTATTACTATTTTTGTTTCCTTTGACATTATGTACTGCTCTATTTTTTATCTCAAACCCACCCGCTCGTGGGCATACACATACACTGTAATTATACTATTTTGTGATGGGTTTATCAATATTTTTCGGCCAAAGAAACGCTGTTTTCAGATAATGTTTCAATCATAATTGATGCAGGGGGTATCATTATGTCAAAACAAGCCCCGACTCAGTCAGCCGAGCCGGGGCTTGTTACTTAGTGCATATTAAAGCAGTATAAAGCAAGATATTAGGTTCTGTCCGCCTCTCGCTATATACGCTAAAAGAGACTCAGAAATGTCACAAATCTCGACCCACATATTGGATCGTTATAACATAGACTTTCTTCTTATCTTCATCAACCCGAAATATTGCTATGTAATTGTCAATTAACAGCTGCTTATATCCTTTGTTAGCATAGAATCCAACTAATCTGTCCTGATGAGAATTCGGAAAGGTTGCAAGTCCCAAGATTGCTTCTTTAAGCCGGTTTAATTGTTTCCTTGCGGTTTCCGGTGCTAAAAACTCACTAGCTATGTATGTGTAGATATCGTCTAAATCTCTATAAGCTTTTTCTAGCAACTCAACTTCATATCTATCCAAAATGCTTTTTCTCCAATTTATCGAACGCTACGGCCGCTTCAATTGTCTTTCCGGTTTCGGCAAATTCCTTTTCAGCTTCATAAATCACGTAATCTATGCGTGTTTCGCGCGCGAATTTTTCGTACAACTCGGCGCTCATTACCACCAAGTCGCTATAGCCATTCTTCGTTATAAAAATAGGCTCTTGGTTTTTATGTGCGAGTTCCGAAATAGCGCTTGTGTTACGTAAATCTCTAATTGGCATAATTGTTGGCATAATCCTTCACCTCCGTTGCATTATTATAGCATAATTATGCTGCGTGCGTCAAGGTTAGTCAACATCTCAATGCCAAAAGAATCTTATTATTCTCGCTAAAACGCTCTCCCTTTTCATCGGTATGCGGTTTGGCAATGGCTGCGCTGCAGTTCGTGGTGCCTGTCTTTGCCGGTGTGACTCTTGAGACCTATTCAGCTTGGCCATTGGGTCTTCTCCGGAAAACAGGCGCCCGCGGAAATCTTCGAGGTAGTCATAGTCGTCTTCTTCGCAAATGTCGGAATCAAAGCCTACCTCATGGGCCAGCTGGTTTCTGATCCATCGGGCATGCTTTAGGAGCGCATAATCATCTTTCCACGTCGCAATGGTCTGCCGCCCTCTGTAATCATTTGCTTCCATCTGGCGAATATACTCTGAAACGCCTTCCGCTGAAGAATAGGCATCCCTTATGAATCCGTCTATGCTTTTGTATAAATCGACGTAGTCTATGTTTAGGTCACGCATGTTGTATACCTCAAAATCCTATCTACAAGAAGCAACTAAACTATGAACCCCATCCAGTGTATTTTCAATACTGCAGACGAACTTTTCATCGGAAACTACGCTCACCAGTCCTGCTTACGCTGCAAGCGCTACCAAGATAGGCGCAATGATTTTGAGTTCGGCCTCCATCCGTTTTAAGTACGAGGTTGCTGTTATCCCCTTACAACCTAAACATCTTCGAGGTCTTAGATCGAAAAACGCCTCTATTTCTTTTTCTTTTTGGTTTAATTTTTCAGGCAACCGATGGGAATCACAAACACACCGTCTTCTCTTTTGTATCCATATGGTGTACCGGTGATAACAATTTTTAAGTCCGGCAATCTGAGCGGGGGCTGCTTTTCGTTGGCATTATATTCTGCAATCAATTTTTCTATTTCTTTGAGATGAGCGGCACCTTCCTCGATTTCCTTGCTCCCAAGTTTTATCTCTATCAACGCATATCTGCCATCTTTTAAGTGCAGTACGGCATCTGCCTCTAGCCCATATCTGTCATGATAATATGATATAGTCCCACCCATAGACGACGAATACACTCGCAAATCTCTGATGCACAATGTTTCAAAGATAAAGCCAAATGCTTTAAGGTCCGTATTGAAATATTCCGGTGCGACCCCAAGAGCTGCAACAGCAATCGAAGGATCCACGAATTCCTTTTTGTCCGAGGACTGAATAGCCGTTTTCGATCTGATTGATGGACACCATGCCTCCACATCCTTGATTACGTACAACTTTTGAAGAGCCTTCAAGTAATCATAAAAGGTTGTTTCGCTCATGGAAAAATTTGCGTTGATGTCGCGCAAAATTGTTCGGTTGGAAGCAAATGTCGATATATTTCTGGCATAGGACCTAAGCAAGAGCCTAGTCCCTTTCTCGTCCCGTTTTATATTATCTACATTGCTGACATCGTCTCTGCACAAGCTGTCAAAATAACTTCCGGAAATCATCAGCTTTGCTTTCGCAGTCTTTTTTATTACAGCCGATGGCCATCCACCTCGGCATGCAGCCATAATAATTCCGTCAACCGTTAAATCGGAAGTGCAATCTTCAGGAAGGGCTTTCCCTTCAAACAAAGCTGACAGCGAAACTTTCCCGTTGGATTCACCGGACTCGTAAAGGCTCATTGGATACATTTGGAGCGTATCTATTCTACCGGTTCCTGTATGCATAATTGCCGTTTTGTCAATGGAGTTTGAGTCAGTGAGGATGTATAGACCCGATTCATTTCTTTTATCAACGGAAACCCTTACTGCATCCCATAAATTCGGTGCTATCTGCCATTCATCGATAAGGCGCGGATTATCACCGACGAGCAAGTTCGATGGTTTTATCTGAGCAGTCTGTATATAAGAATCTCGCATATCCGTCAACATTTTGCAATACTCGGCGAAGACTTTTGCGGTGTTTTGGCGAAGACATTTGTGGCTTTTTGGCGAAGAACTTTGCGGTATGCTTATGCAAGCCTTTGCAGGTCCCTTTCCTTAAATAGCACCATTGTGATGCTAGTTTGTTAGGCTTGTGGTATTTTCACGGGTTTTAATGTTTTATACCAACAAATTAGAGCTTTTGCCGGCAGAAAGTGACGCTCCCGGCAGTTTTTGGAAGGTTTTGCCTGCACTTTTTTGGTATAAATATGTCATATAGTGGTTCTCTACCACCAAGCTTGATCAATGAAGGTACAAATTGTTGGTAAGAAACTCATTTTTGCGTAAAAATACCACTACTGAGCTGATTTGCGTGAGCAGAAAATGGGCACGCAAAGCCCGCTGCGTGGGAGCGGACCCTGGGCACGCAAAAAGCCCGCCGAATATGGCGGACTTTGGGGCCTTGCTATGCTTATATGGTGTGGGTTTGGCGGTACTCCTCGAGGTTGTGATCAAACTCAGCTTCGGTGAGCCCGGATTCTTCGACAGCGTCAGTCTTGGTGAGCTTGCCCTTGGTGAATAGAGAAAATACTTTGCGGAGCTCGCCTTCGGCAATCCCTTCCTTGCGGCCTTCTTCGCGACCTTCCTTGCGACCTTCCTTGCGGCCTTCCTTGCGGCCTTCCTCGCGGCCTTCCTCGCGGCCTTCTTCCAAATACATTGCATATGTTTCTTGTAACGTCATAAATTCAGACCTCCTTTCGGCATCGTCTAACAATTTGTTTTTTATATCTTCCAGTTCTAACACAAAATCCGAAGCGATAAATCCTGTTTTTAAATAATCCAAAAACGCCTTAAGCTCAGGGTCCATATCTTCTTTTGTATAATGAGTATTTAAGAATACCTTTCTGCTGCCATCATCATAATCGCAGTCAGGGTGTCCTACGACCATAGTCTTTGCAACATATCTGTAGTCTCCCTTGCCGAACAAATCAAAATCGCATATGAATATTATATATCCGTTCTTTAGCTTGGTATAGGTTTTGTCTTTGCCTTTACCTAATGAATCTAAGTCCAGCATGCTCTGATAATATCTGGCTCTCTTGGGGATGTCGCCTCTCTTGAGCTTCTGCATCTCTATGTCGTAGATGTTGCTCTCATCATCCTCGAAAACCACATCAAAGCGAACGCCTCTACCATCCTTCGTCTTCTTAATGCTCTTTTGCGCCTGGATCTTTACGATTTCTTTAATTTTCCGACCGGTTGCCAGCTCCGCTATCCTTTTGCAGATGTGAGGGTTTTCTGTCAGAATGCTGCAAAATACGTAATCATCTGTAAATGTAAAATTCCTGAATATCTCTTGATTCTTCATATCCCTTTCTCCTTTGATAATATCAATTTTCTACTGCCCCCGCAAGTACTATTTGTCAATTTTGCGGCAGGCGCTTCTATCCAATTTATGTTTATATTTACATTTTATTCCATTCATAATCAAAAGTCAACCCCCCGCCTTGCCCTTTCCCCTCACCTATGTTACAATTCCTATAATTACTATCCCCCAACAAGCCCCCAACAATCCCCTCGGCCGCACCCCCGGCCGCGCCCTTTACAACACCCTCAACCATACCCTTTACTAACGAAAGGCACTCGCTAAAATGAGCTTCGAAAACTATTTCCCGATTTGGGACAAACTAACTGATCTGCAGCAGGAACACATCCGCAGCGCTGTTATTTCCAAAAGCGTCAAAAAAGGCGCCATCATCCACAGCGGCACGACAGATTGCAACGGCCTTATATTACTTAAGTCCGGGCAGCTGCGTGCATTTATCGTTTCGGAGGAGGGGCGCGAAGTCACACTTTTCCGCTTACTCGATCTGGACATCTGCCTGCTTTCCGCTTCGTGCATGTTCAATTCCATTAGCTTTGATGTCACGGTTGAGGCCGAAAAGGACACTGAGTTTTACCTCATTCCCACCGAAGCCTACCGCTCCGTCATGGCCGAATCCGCTGCGCTTTCAAACTACACAAACGAGCTGATGGCCGCACGCTTTTCGGAGGTTATGTGGCTGATCGAGCAAATCATGTGGAAGAGCCTGGACAAACGCGTCGCAACCTTCCTGCTCGAAGAATCCGCCCTCGAAGGCTCCGAAATGCTTACCATTACGCACGAGTCCATCGCAAATCATATCGGCACTCATCGCGAGGTGGTTACGCGGATGCTGCATTATATGCAAAATGAAAAAATGGTCAGCCTGTCGCGAGGACAAGTGACCATTATAAACAAAGAACTGCTCGAGAAATTAAGAAACTCCTAATTTCCTGCGCTTACACCCTTTGTGACTTTTCATTTTCCCTTTAGCTATTAGCTGCGTCATTGTCCCCATTGGACAATACACGCACCAGCTTCGCGGCTTAAACAGTATCATCGTGACCAGCCCCAGGACTGTGGAAGTCAGCATCACGCCGTAAAACCCAAAGGCGAACTGCGCCACCCCTTCTGTAAAGAATGTCCCGTGATAAGCCCAGTTCCAAGGCAGCTTGAAAGTCCACAGCAGCGTCACTATCTGCCTCAGCCCGCTTGCACCGGCAAAGACGAGATACGTGTTCCAGAGCATTTGGAAAAACATCACAAAGAAAAAGATTAAAAACCCATACCGAAAGCCTTTGCTCTTCATCCACTTTGGAATATCTTTCTTTCTGGAAAGTCCAAGCCCCCCGCCCAGGATTCCAAACAGCTGTCCTCGTCCGCAGTAACGGTTGCAATATCCTTTTCCAAAACCGGTAAAGGACATGATGAGCGGCACGAAAAAGCAAATCAGTCCCAGCCAGGCAAACATTATGTTGAAAAAGCCCAGCGACATGTATAGCAATGTCGCTATCCACAAATAGTCATACCACTTCTTTTTCATACGCCCACCTCGCACATCCTTATGCTGCTTGCCGGGCATTCCTTTGCGCAAGTGCTGCAACCCACGCACTTTTCGGCATCTACCTTTGCTACAGTCCCCCTAAGTATCGCTATTGCCTTCAAGGGGCAAACCTTTGCACAGCAGCCGCAAGCAACACATTCATTGCTCGCAACCACGGCCAATCTTTTCTTTTTCACCTTCTTATAACCCTCCCAAAATCAAAGATGGTTATATTCTAGCGAAAAACAAACCCCATGTCTGTGACAACATCACCTATATCTCCCATGCACCTTCTTGAACGCTTCCTTTGCGCGGTACATCTCCTTGTCTGCGCGGCGAAGCACCTGGCCGATGCCGGTATCGCCTTCTCTGTACTCAGCCATACCTACTGCTGCCGAATAGCATTCCCAAGGCTCTTTATCCTCCTGAGCAAAGCTCTTTTCAAAGGTCTCTTCTATCTCCTTCAAAAGCTCTGCGCGGTTTTCGTAATCTTTGCCCGTCAGAACGACGGCAAACTCATCGCCGCCTATTCTGAACACCGGTGAATGCTTGTAGGTCTCGCAGATTGCCTTGCAACAGCCGCAAAGGTACTTGTCTCCGCTGGCGTGTCCGAAATTGTCATTTATGTACTTCAGCCCGTTTGCATCGACCATTACGGCAGCATAGCTTTCCGTATCGCCCTCGATGCCACGCGCGAAGTTCTCTATATACTGATTAAATGCCGCCTTGCTCCCCACGCCGGTCAAGCCGTCGCTGAAGGCAACTCTGCTGATTTCACCGATTCTGTTTTCCTTTTCCCTGATATCGCTCTCCGCCTGAGACAGATTTTCCGTCAGCTGTGCGGCTATGCGGTTTTTCCTGTTCGTCACGCTCAAAAGTGAAATCAGGATTGTTACGGATACTGTGATTGCAATTACCGTCGCCATCCAAAGCGACCTCAGCCTGAAGAGCGCATCCGTAGCGTTTACTACGGAAATACACATCCACTCGTTTGCAACAGGCACGATGTGAACCATATATTCGTTTTCACCGTAACGCATCGTAAACGAGTCGCTGCCCATTGTCCGCAGCTCTTTTACCATCTTCGTCCCGAACGAATTGCCGCCGTCCAGATAGCACTTTCCGACCTCACTTTTATCCGAATGCGCCACCACCTTGTAGCTGCCGTCGAGAATAATCTCCATTTCGCCCTCGTTCTGAGCGGCTATTTCCTCGGTGATCTTTTGCAGCTTGTCCATCGAAAAGTCCATCGAAACAACGCTCTTTGTATCGCAAAGTGTCTTCGAAAGCGCAATCATGATGGTTTGCGAATCGAGATCCAGATAAGGGTTTACTACCGCAACCTGTCCGAGGTTCGCCCGCGCCTCTATATACCAAGGCCTGCTCTCCGGCACATAGCTGACGCTCGGCGTCCATCCCGTACCGTCGAGATACTCCCCGTTAATTACACCGTAAAGTCCCGGGCTTTCACCCGAAGTTATATTGATCACCGCCACGGACTGATTAAGCAGGTAGTCCTGAATTTCCTCCTGCGAGCGGCCATCGCGAATCATATTGTCGATTGTATAGCTCGCCAGCTTTATCGTATCGATACCTGTGGAAAGGAATTTGTCGATCTGCTCCGCCGAACTGATCGCACTGATTTTTCCGCTCTCCATGATAGCTTCCTGCGTCTGCGAATAAAGCATCGTATAGTAAACGAAAATCAGACCAGCAAAAAAGACATTTATCAAAATCGCTATAAATATCCCGCGAAGTGTAACTCCTCTTATTAATTTGTTAAGAAATTTGCATTCTTTCATCTTTGCCCGAAATATGTTTCACTGCGCTATTTTACAATCGTAATGTCACCGCCAAACCACTTTGTCGATATTATGGCAAGTGTTCCATTCTCTTTCATCTCGTCTATCAATTCCTGCACTCGGTCTCTGAGTGCTTCATCGCCCTTGCGAAAGCCCACAGCAATGTTCTCTTCGCTCAGGCTGTCCGGCAGCACATAGTAAGTTTTTCCTCTTTCCGCCGTGTAATAGTATGCCACCACCGAGTCAACGAGGGCCGCATCTACCCTTCCCTCGTCAAGCGCCGCAAGAAGCGACAAATTGTCGTTAAATCTGAGAACCGCAATTTCACTCCGAAAATCCGCATTTTCAAGCGCCTCTACTGCGCTCGAGCCCGATTGCACACCTACCGTTCCACCGACCAGATCCATGTTACCGCGCGCTTCGCTCTCACCGGTTACCATAAAAATCAAGGCGTTCTTCATATAAGGCTCCGACAGCGTCATCTGCTCGGCACGCTCCGGCGTCACCGACATGCCGTTCCAAATGCAATCAATCTGCCCGCTATTCAGCAGCTTTTCTTTCTCTTCCCAGTTGATTGGCTTTGCCACAAGCCTCACTCCCATTCTGGTGCAAGCCTGCTGCGCCACATCGATATCAAACCCCACGATTTCGCCGCTTTCATTCATAAAGCCCATAGGTGGGTAGTTCGCATCAAACCCCAGGACCAGCTCACCTTTTCTCAGGACTCGCTTCAGCGAATCATCGTTTTGCGCTTCCTCCCGCTCATATCCGCAAGACGCAAGCAAGCCCACCGCAAGCAGTATCAAGACCGTCAGTGCTACAACGGCCGCGGCCGCTTTCAGATTTAGACTTTTCTCTTCTCTTTCCATCTGCTCACCTTTTTTTCCACTTTGGGGACAGGCACCAAATTCGCCTTTTTTCCAATTTGGTGCCTGTCCCTAAATTCGCCTTATTTGCTGAGGTATTCATCGCAGTACATCACAATCTCGCTCACCTCGCAAGGCGCATCAAATGTGATTTCTATCTGCCCGATCTTGCCGGCATTCGGGTCGTTATCAAGCTCCAGCTTCACAAAAGCATATCCGTCTGCGTAATAAGTTTCAAGCGGCGCACCGCCCTGTGAAAACTTCACCGCATGCGGATTGTCGCAGTATACCTTTACCGGATAGCTACCGCCGTACTTCGGTACAAATGTTGCCGAAAGAGTTGCCGGAGCATTCACGCTTGCCGTAAAGCTGCAGCTGCCTTCGCCCGCATTTTTCCACTCAATTCCCGGAGCTGCGCTCAGGAAATCCGGAATGCCGTTCAAATCCGCATCGCAGGCATACTTCGTATCGAACATCGCGCAGGCCACAATCGTTGCAATTGCATCTGCATTGTCGTAATAACCCTTTTCGCGCAGCTCAAGCAGCCTTCCAACAAACAGAGCATTCCTCGGAGCAAGCGTCACATTGTCAAGATATTCCTTGTTCCTCTCGCGAACTCCGTCATAATATTTCAAAATAGTCTCGTATTCGGTGCCCTTTTCCTGCGCGCGATTCATCGCCGCATCGGAGTATGGACCCATTATATCGAAATTATCTTCAAGCGTACTGAATATATACTGCCAGGTGTCGCCGCTCGATCTGACATAGTCGGCGCCCCTGTCGAGAGCCGCAAATGCCTTTTCGTCCCTACCCTTTACGAAATAGAAATTGGCTGCCGATCTGTAAGCCGAATTGGAATTAAGCTCCAGAATCTTTCCCGCATATTTGTCGCATAGAACCGGATCGCCGATTCCCGGGTTTGCCGCCTCACTGTTCAGATAGCTGATGTAATAGTCGGCATACTCGTATTTTTCTGCATCTGCCGCCTTTGCAATCATCTCCATCGTCGCCATTCCGCCGGTCAGCTTTGTGCGCGTCGAAGAGTTGTACCCTATCGTAACCGTAAACATCAGCGAAAGAACCAGCATCAACGCCATCGCTCCGCTGAAGACCACCTTTTGCCTGAAGTCACCTGTCTCGCCCACCTCAGCGGCTTGGCCTGCCTTAAACAGTCCGTCCCTCAGCAAGATTCCGACAAGCGCAAGCAGCGACAGCCCTACTATCTGATAAGCCCCGCTCGACCAGACCGCATCACTGAACGACTGTCCGTACATCTGCACTACCGCAGCACCAAGCGCCGGAACCGCGTAAAGTCGGAGCCTGCCCGCTTCACTTTCATCGCCTGCGCTGCCTTTGCGGGCTGAAATAACATATACAGCCGAAATCACGCCCATTGCCGTGAAGATCAGGAATCCGATGATTCCGCAATCACAAAGCATCTGAATATAGTGGTTGTGAGCGTATTTTGTCTCGTAAAAGAAATTCTGAACCGCCATTACACCGTTCTCAAAGCCGCCGAGGCCTCTGCCAAACACAGGGCTCATCTTGAAAAGCTTCATGCCGTCCTGGAAGAATACTGTTCTCTGGACAGCGTTTTCGTTTGCGCCCAGGTTCTGAATACGGTTTGCCATAAATCCCGGAAGCAGCTTGTACTCAAGCTTGAGGCTGCCTTTTTCAGGACCTTCGTATGTCGCATCGTTTACCTTGAGGCCGCTTGCGCTGTATAAATTAACCATGACGATTTCCGAATCGTCCGGTACCGTAAAGCCGAGACTGAGTGTCTGATTTTCCGCGCCCTCGGTGCCAAAGCCCTGCTGTGCAAGCAGGTCGTTTGTGTGAACCTTCAGATCTGTCTCATCCTGGCTTGTTATGCTTACATGAAGGTCTGCAGGCTCGCTGCCTGTCTGCGATACATCGAGGCTGAGCACATATTCGCCGCCCGAAAGGTAAGCGGCTCTTGAAAGGCCCTCGCCCGGCATCAGAGTCTTTGCCCCAGTGACATTAAGCGCCGCCAGCGCAAAAGCGATGATGGCTGCAGCAATCACACCGATGGCAATGATGCCGACCTTTGGGCTCTGACCGAGCTTGTCGCCGATTTTCGAGCCGATGAAGCGGTCAAGTACCCACAGAAGTGCGAAGTTTGCGCAAAGTGCCAGCATAGGCAGGAATCTTGCTCCGCCTGCTGCGCCGAGGCCCGCAAAGGAAATGAAGGCCATCACGAGTGTGCAGACTGCGTCTTCGGCAAGCAGTATAAAGAGGGATGCGCGTTTTCCGCCTGCTTCGAGCAGCAGCATTGCGACGCAGGAAAGCAGGAAGATAAAGAGCGAGCCCATCGAGAATGCGAGTATGTAGCTGAGCGTATTCAGACCGAGCAGCACGTAGGCGCCGAAGCTTCTTCTCGCCTTTGCGAGGTGCAGGCTCATGATTGTGCCCAGCGCCATTACGCCCGAATAGAGGTTCGGGTCGGTCAGCATGCCGCGAATACGAACGCCGGTTTCATAGCCGCCCATCGACTGGAAATAGTCGGATACGGGAGCCATAACGACATTGAAAATGCTTGTCAGTATATGGCAGCTTGCGGAATCGACCGAGAGTACTCCTATAGCAGCAGTGGCTATGGCAAATATTGCAAAAATGCGGTCCAGCCCGCGCGCTGATTTCTTTGCAAATATTATGATTGCGAGCACTATCGGGAGCACTGCGAGAATCTTGCAGACCTCGTGGAGCGCCAGCTTTCCGGCCGCTGCATAAAGTGATGTTATTGCGCACCAGAATATGTATACAAACGGCATGATTGTGCCGAGGTTCATTCTGTCTTTGGCTATCGCGCGCCATTTTGGTCTCACCCATGCGAGGATGCCGAGCGCCATTGTGATTATCAGCGCGGCGATTGTCACGCTTTCGTGCAGCTTGTTGTCCAGCGTGCCCTGAATCAGCAACAGGAAATATGCGCCGATTGCGAATACCGGCACGGCCCACTTTTTGTAGTCACTGTCTGTGTATTCATAGCCTGCGACAAGCTCGGCAGCTCTGCCCGCCATTTGCTTGCTTGCCGTTTGTTCTGTAGTTTTTGGTTTTTTGTTTTTTGAGGCCATTGCCTTTTCCTCCGGTATTCTGTCTCTTTTGTCTATGTGTCTATGCTGCGCCCCTTTATTGTCCTCGGGCTTTCTACTGCAGCTTTTCCTTGTTGAAAATCCCGCCAAATGCGGTCATCAGCATTATTTTAAAGTCCAGCATCAGGGACCAGTTTTCGATGTAATAGATGTCGTATTCTATGCGGCTCTTGATTGAAGTGTCGCCGCGCAGCCCGTTCACCTGCGCCCAGCCGGTAATGCCGGGGCG
>DGGP01000009.1 GCA_002392265.1 Firmicutes bacterium UBA3871
TTCCCCCTTTTTTATCGCAATATCAATTGTGTCGTTAAGTACTTGCTGATTGAATTTTAATGTTTTTCGCGCGCATTGTCAACCGTTTTCTGAATTCTCTGTTCTTTTTAATTCATGGCATTAGCTTTTGCGAATCTATACACTAAACACATATATTATGTACATGTAGTGCATTGAGTATTTGAGATTTTGCGCAGTTATCAGCCGCGTATATGCACTATTTCATAAAATCCCCGGATTTAGTGCATGGAATTATAGACCCAAACCCGTCCGAGTACTATTTTTCCCTTTTTCCAAGACATTTTGTATGCACTACAGTCCACGATTTGACTATTTTAGTGCATAAGTTTGCAAATGCTACAAAAAAAGGCGGAGCCGGTGCTCTGCCTTCCCAAGAAGCTTTATTAAAAAATCTCTCCACCCTTGATTGTCTCAATTGCGAGGTTTGAGCCCATGCGGTAGCACAGGAACTCAAAGCTGTCCGCATCCCAGATAACCATGTCGGCTTTCTTTCCGACTTCGAGGGTTCCGACCTCATCGCCGCGACCGATGCCGCAGGCAGGGTTAATTGTAACCGCTGTCAGGATTTCCTCAGGCGTCATGCGATATTTGAGGTAACCGAGATTGATGACAAACTGCATGTTGAGAGACGGGCATGAACCCGGGTTAAAGTCCGTAGCCATAGCCACCGGAATCTCGAACTCGTCGATCATGCGGCGAGCAGGCGCGAATGTCGCACCGAGATAGAACGATGTCGCCGGGAGCAGCATTGCGATAGTGCCGCCCTTTGCCATGCTTGCCATACCTTCTTCGTTTATTACGATAAGGTGCTCTGCCGAGGTTGCGCCGATTTCGCCGGCAAGCTTTGATCCGCCGATAGCTTCGATTTCATCGGCATGAATTTTGAGGCCAAAGCCCATATCCTTTGCTGCCTGCAGATAGCGCTTGCTCTGCTCGTAGTTGAAAACGCTGTCCTCGGTAAAGATGTCGACAAACTCAGCCAGCCCATGCTCCTTTACGTAAGGGAACATCTCCTTTATGCAAAGCTCGATGTATTCGTCCTCCTTTCCCTTCCAGTCAGCAAGCACAACGTGCGCCGGCATAAAGGTTGTAACGAGGTCCATCGGGTGATCTTCGTTTAATTTATTCAGCACGCGCAGGAGCTTTAGCTCCGTATCCATATCGATGCCGTAGCCGGACTTTGCCTCTGCCGTAGTAACGCCGAGGCTCATCATTTCGTCGAGGAAGCCTTCGCACTTAGCGTAAAGCTCGGCCTCGGTGGCTTCTCTGGTCTTCTTTACGGTATCGTTGATGCCGCCGCCTGCGCGGAGAATGTCGAGATAGCCTGCGCCCTTTAATTTAAGCGGAATCTCGTTATGTCTGTAGCCGCCGAAAACGAGATGTGTGTGGCCTTCCACGAGACCCGGCGTCACGAGCTTGCCCTCGGCGTCTATAATAGTGTCTGCATTTTCGGAACCTGCCGGCAGCTTCCCGCCACTTGTGATTTCCTTTATGCGTCCGTCTACGCAGTAAACAGCAGCGTTATCGAGCTTGAGGTTTTCGCCCTGCTCCTTGCCCTTGTGCGGGTGGCTGCCTGTCGCCGTCTGGAGACGGCCTATATTTTTAATAAGTAAAGTCGACATATCTTTCTCCTTTTCTTTGTTCACTTGATTTTCTTTCGGCTTTCGACCTTTTACATTCTACCACATTTCCGGGTTCGCATAAAGCGAGAATAACATATAAAAATAAAAACAGAGGCGCTACCAAACCTCCTCGGACCACGGCTTGCGCCTGGTGCGGACTTAACGCAGCGGTACTAAGCTCTTACTTCGCTATGCTCGTAAGTCGCTAAGTGCCGGCTATCCGCAACGGTCCGATTCGGTTTGGTAGCGCCTCTGTTTATATCTTCAAAAATTTTGTCAGCTTGATTTCAGGGTTTATCTATCTTCTGTAATTAAGCGATTTTCACTTCTTTTTAGAATTATTTTTAAAATATCGCCGAATTCCTGTCACAAAAACCGAATCTAAAACGTTTTATATGTGAAGGGGAAGGTTGAGGCCCTATTTATCGCGTATGAAGCGATGTTTTGAAAACCGAAATAAAGTTGGAGGTATCGTATGTCTGAACTCTTAAAAGATCTCGGAGAATATTTAAAAACTGTGCGGAAAAATCGCAAGGAGAAGCTTGAAGATGTTGCTTTTGCTATTGGCAAAAGCGTATCAACCGTATCACGTTATGAAAAAGGGCAAATACCTATAGATTTAAACACCCTGTGCGCATTATCACGGCACTATGATGTTGATTTGACGCAGGGAATCTCTCAGGTTGCTCAAGCCGAAAGCACCGAAAATTCGTCGGAAGCCTTCATGTCTTCGACCTTTTATCTTTACTACAACGACGCAAAGTCGGAAAGAGAAATCGTTTCGATCCTTGACCGCAACTATACGGAAAGCGAGCATCACCTTCTTTTATTTTACGATGTCAAAAAGAAGGACGATCTCGGTTCTTGCAGAAACATTTATACCGGTAGCTTGGTGGAAAGTGATGTTGCAACGCACATTCAGGTAAGAAACACAAAGAACAAAAGCGATAAAATTTTCGTTATCCTTAATCCCCCTAAGGAAAGCCTGAACGAGCAAGTCGGCGTATTGATTTGCTCGCTTGAAAAAGAAGGCTTTGCTCCCATGGCAACAAAATGCCTTTTAACAAAAGAGCCTCGAAACGGCCCGATTAGCGAAAGTATAGCCAATATCTCAAGCTCCGAATTCCGCAAGCTTAAAAAGACAAATCAGCTGATAATAAAGCAAAGCACTAAATAAAACAGAGGGGCGCACTGTCGCCCCTCTACGCTATGCTTCTATGCACTGAAACCTATTGCCTTTGCAAACAGAAAAATTAAAGCAAGTAGCTCCTATTCAAAGCTTAAATCCTCGACCTCACCGCTAAACTCTCTTTTCTTTGCAGGTTCCGGTATGTTTTTCATAATCACCATCCTACAATTTTCGCAAAGCCAAGCAGCTTTATGCGCAACGCAACCGGTAAATTTAGCAATGCTTATGTCGCCTTTTCTTACATACAAAGACACTCTTCGGTATTCTTCCGAAAAAGTAATCCCTGACAAACCGGCTACGTATCCTCTTGTCATTTCCTTATCGCAATATGGACAAATCATAGGCTTTTCCTATCCCTTAATTCTATTCACGAGAAACTTTGCTTCAATTCCACTCTCATATTACTTTTACAGAGTTTCTTTGTCAAATCACGGATTTTGCATGTGATGCGAAAAATTTCCCCGGTTTTGCATGTCATGCAAATATATTGCGTTTTTGTGCAAAATTCGCTATTTTTCGGTCAAAATTTGACACAAAAAAATTTTTTGAAACATCTAAGGTTTTTATTTTTTCTACCTCATTTCTAGAACTACCTTGCGCAGCAGAAGCTACGAATTTGCAGCACACTACCACATTTCCGGGTTCATATAAAGAAAGAAATTACCACCTGGTCCGCAAAAGGTCCTCTTTCAAGTACAGATTTCCCGATGGCCCCTCTTTGATTGGAGCAAGCCTATTCTGCCCGCACAAATACGCCAAGTTCTGGCGCGAGCACTCTAGCAGAGCGCAGGCTTCCGATGTGTCCAGCACATTATTTCGCACAAAGCTCACAAAATCCTCTTTCGTAAGAGGCAAGCTTTCTCCCGCCTCGTATAATGCTGCTGCCGGTATATCTATGGCGTTGTCAAAGGTGACAAAATACCCTGCAAAACCAACCTTTGCCGACTCGAAAAGCTCGCGATTTTTCAAAACCTTATTGATGCCTTCCAAATCGGGCAGCTTCTCCAAATTGACCCTTTTTACTTCGTCGTCTGCGAAAAAGCAAATCAAGCTGCTTACAGCAGTCGGAAAAACTCCCGTCAGGTTATGCCGCTGCCTTTCTTTTACATATTCAGGTATCTCATCAATCCTTTTGAGATAAAGGTTGTCCTGAGAACAACGACCCTCCGAAATCTCTAAAAAACGTATTTCGTCATATTCCTTCATCTTTTGATTTGCCAAAATGGCCGCGATATTCTGTCTGCCGCTGGGAATTATACGCTCTCTTACCCATGCCAGACTTATGTCCCTCGGAACCGTATATATCCCTCTTTTTACAAACCCGCTGAAAAGCAGCGGCGCGCTCCATTCATCCAAGGTTTCCGCCAATTCCACGATGAAAACTTTATCCTTTTCGGCATATAAAAGCGTTCCCGGCACTGCCCCGGTTTCTTTATCTATTATTTGAAAGATCTTCAAGGATTTCAAACCTCCTGTATATCATTTCCCAGATTTTATCGAAAAAGACTTCCGGCAACACGCCATCCAAGTCTTCAAAAAGAGCGTTTCTGTCCGAGCTTTTAAGCGGATTTGAAAAGAGTCCGCCGACATCCTTTATAAGTGAAAGATTCTCGCGACAGGACGAGGACCCAATGAAGTTCCCACACTTCTTGTCTTCGAGCACATCATAGTTTTGCGCCTCCTCGGAGGATGTGCACGGAAAGAGGAGCGACAGTCCGTGGTCAAAGAGCGGTGCAATTCGAAGCGTCTTTGCTCCGGCATTTCGCAGCACTTCAATATTTGCCCCATGACGATCCCTGTTTAGTATCAGAAAATCCACCGCAAGCATGGTGTCTATATACTGCTGCCAACCCATGCGTACGCAAAAATCGTAGTGAGCTTCTCCTTTTTCGCAATTTGCTGCATAGAAATTATCCAGTGCAGTTTTGCTTTCTCCTTTGTTTTTGAAGTCTTCGGAAGCGCACAGGAACGTTTTATATTCCTTCCCTTCTATTTCAATCACAGCATTTATTAACTCATAGTGAAGGTGCTCCACACCCAATATTGTCAGAAGCCTATCTACCACCAGTTCGTTTACGCATTCATGACCGATAATACCCTTTACAGAATCAAAATTCGAAAGCTTGTAATACTTCTTTATTCCTCCGAGGCTCGATTCCGATTTCAAAAAGGTTCCGGCTGTGCCGCTGGAGCTGCGTATGTGCGACCATTTCAAATATGTCAGGTCTTGTTCCTCTCTTATTACCTTTGTTTCAAGCATCTCCTTCGACTCCTTTCCATTTGACGTCCGTCAAATAAACTTTTTATTATAATACCATTTTATTTGACGCCCGTCAAGGAAAAATGAGTATAAACAGAGGCTCTACTAAACCGAATCGGACCGTTGCGGATAGCCGGCACTTAGCGACTTACGAGCATAGCGAAGTAAGAGCTTAGTACCGCTGCGTTAAGTCCGCACCAGGCGCAAGCCGTGGTCCGATGAGGTTTGGTAGAGCCTCTGTTTATATTAACCGTTTTTTATTTCAGGAACTTATCTACAGTCTTCTCGATCAGCTCTTCGCTTGGGATGTACGGAATTGTGATGTGTCCGAAGCCCTTGCCGATAGCGTTGTCTTCGTGGCCGTAGTTCTTGTTGTATTCGATGGAAGTAGTGATGGCGTTCTCGTTTCTTGCCCAGTTACGTCTTGCAACGCCGCCCATTACGTCCCACATCATAGC
>DGGP01000100.1 GCA_002392265.1 Firmicutes bacterium UBA3871
CAAGGAAAAAAGGCTAATTGGGGGCCTGTCCCCAGATTAGCCTTTTTTTAGTATATGATTTTGAAGAAAGTACTATTTGTCATCTGTGCAGAAACGCATCATCATTGTTGCCACCTGAGCGCGGGTTGCTTTGCCCTGTGGGTCCAAAGTGTTGCCGCCGATGCCCTCTACGATGCCGTTTGCTGTTGTCCAGTGCATTGCTTCGTCTGCCCAAGCACTTACGGAGTCTGCATCGGAGAAGTCGAGGTTAAAGGACAAGAGGCCTTCAAATCCCTGACCGCCAAGCTGTGCAAATCTGTAAATCATTGCTGCAAGCTGTTCGCGTGTCACCTTGTCTTCAGGTGCGAATACCTCTGCGCCATCGCTGTAGCGCTGCCAGCCGAGGATTACGCCAACCTCTGCCGCCCAGCTTATAGCCTCTGTGTACCACATATCTGAATTAACATCTACGAAGCTGTTTTCTTTATTTGCTGCTGGGCTTCCTGCGAGTCTGTAGAGCATTGTTGCTACCTGAGCACGAGTCGTGTTATCATTCGGACCGAACTTGTTGCTGCTTAGGCCGTTCATGATGCCCTCTTCGACAGCCCACTGTACTGCTTCGTGATACCACATATCGGATGCAGCATCTGCGAACTCTGTCATAAGTGCTGCAAAGTCTCCCTCTGCGAAAGCGATTTCAATTGTAACTGCGCCGTCAGGCTGTCTGAATGAGAATGTGCCGTTGCTGTTTTCTGTTACGGTTACGAAGTTACCCTTTTCATCCTTTACGATGACCTTTGCTACTGCGAATCCTTCATCCGGATTAGGTGTGATTGTTACAACCTGCATGTGTGTAGGATTCTTCGGAGTGATTGTATAGGATCCGTTAGCGGTTTCCTTTACAACATTTGTATATTTGTGAGTGTTTCTGCTGCGCGACTGTGCTTCGGTTGTGCCGATTGCGTAGGTCGAGAACTGATTTGTGTAAACATATACTACACCGCTTCCTACGAAGAATGTACCGTCTTCGTAGTCATTTGAGCTTGCAGGGCGTGTGCTGAGTCTTTCAAACTCCTGCACTCTACCGTTATGATAACGGTATACTGCGGATACAGCCTTGCCTTCCTCTGCGGTATAAGGGATTGCGATTTCAATCGCCTGCTGGAGTTCTGAAATATTGAATACTTCAGGTGCCTGGCCGTCTTCGTAGTCGGTTCTGATTACTGAGATATCAAAGAACTCTACAGTTGCTTCTACTCCTGCCTCGCTTGCGATTGCTGTCTGTGCTGTGTGCACAGCCTGCTCATCTCTTGTGAGGTGATTATCTGCGTCTTCCTGAGTGATAGCCGTAATGTCTTCGCTGCTGCTGAACTTGAGTTCGAGTACTGCGTAAGGATTTCTCTCGCCACCGGTGAAGTCCCAGTGAACTGCATCTCCACCTGCATTTGTTGCAAGAGTTTCTCTTTCAAGACCGCTTACAACTACTGAAGGTGCACCGCTTCCGATTGTTACTCTTGAATCGATATTGTGGTTAGGGAATAAAAGGTCGCCGTCAATAAATGTAATTGTATTGTTTTCTACTCTTACTCTTGCTGTAACGGTTTGTTCTCTTCCCTCGTTATTTCTCTTGATTACGAGGTTGTATTCATCATCAGGTACGTTTTCGATAGTGAACTCGCCGCCGCTAACGTCAACCCAGCTGCCGGACGGAACCGGAACGCCGCCCTTTTCAAGGCGAAGCTTTGTTACATCGCTCGGCACTTCTGCGTTAACTGTACTGTAGCTCTGAGCCCAGCGAGCGTAGAGAGTCATATCCGAAAGAATCTGTGGTGCATTTGCGAAGTCTTCCTCGAACCAGAAGAGGTTTCTGAGGCTTGCATCGCTGTACCAGCCTGCGAAGAAGCTTGGAGCTGCTGCCTTTTCCGCTACTGCTGTGAGAGAGTCAGGTTTTTCACCGTAAGCTACTGTTACTGCGCCGAGTCCTGCTTCCGTTACATTTCCGCCGATGCCGGAGAGCTCTACGCTGCCGCCGTTTGCGTTAAATGTAAGCTTTGGATCGATTTTAACAGTGTAGCTGCCGTAAACCGGGTCGCTGTCATCCTGAGTTATGCGGTAGTAAACAGTGTAGCTGCCGCCTGCTGTGAAGCTTGGTACTTCATCTGAATATTCGGTTACAAGGCTTGTGCTATATGTTACCTGTGGGTTATTACCTCCTGTTACTTCAATTGGGAAGGAATGAGGGAGTCCGTCCGAAGGTGCTGTCGCCTCATTGCTTCTTGGTACTGTTATTACTGCTGTTGTCGCTGTCATTATGTCTACTGTTACAGGTACCGATGCCGGTGCTGTTGCTGTTGCGAGAACGCGAGCCTTTATTGTGTAGTTTGTGTTAGGCTCAAGACCGCTGAATACGATTCTGCCGTCTCTGCCCGGCATAGTCCAGCCGTTTGCTCCCTTTGCAGGGGATGAAGTGTAAGTTACTTCGTTTCCATCTTCATCGACGAGGCAGTATTCCTGTCCCATCTTCTGTCTGTCGGATGGATTGAGGTTGATTGCGATTGTATTTGCGCCTACAGAAACTTCATTATCTCTGATACTGATAGGTCTGTCTGCGGTTCCTGTTATAGTTGCCAGCTCTTCTGCATCCGGGCGGGTTGCTACAGCTACCTCACGAGGAGCATCTTCGCTGTTCATCTTTTCGATTCTGATAGTTTTGCCTGTGAAGTCGTAATCCTTTGAAGGAGTGTCGTTCGAGTGACCGGTGAGGCTTGCTTCGCCTCTTGCGGAGCTTCTGATCTGGTAAGCTTCGCCATCAGAGCCGTCTTCGTTTAATATGGTAATTCTGTAATCTGTATTGTTTTCAAGTCCGTTAATTCTTTCTGTATGGTAGTCAATACCTGCGTTTACTGCGCCTGTTGCTGCTACATCACCTACGGAGAAGAGGAAATTTACTTCGCCGCCGGAAGGAAGATTCATCCATGACATTGTCATACCTGAATCCATGCCTTCGCACTTTACTGTTCCTGTTGCGGAACCGAGATAATTTGCATAAACAGGGCCTGTCGTTCTTGCGCTATTGAAGGCGAAGTCTGTACGGTCGCTGTATCCGCCGAGCCAGAATGATGGTGCACCGGCAAGAGGCTTGATTACGAATGCTGGGTCTGTTTCTACTGCAGCATCCTCTGATGCTGCTCCGATCATAGCTACGAAATTGAGTGATTTGTCATCGTTCTGCTTTGCGATGAGTGCTGCAGCGTCTGAGTAGCTGCCGCTTGTCTGATAGTTTCCGAGCTGTGTGTCACAGCCAAATGAGAATGCTCTATGACCTTCTGCGAGGTCTGCCTTTATATAAAGTGCATAATCGTCTTCATCGGAGAATGCGAAAAGCATATCATCAAGAGAAGGTGCGTCGCCGTTCTTGCTGGATTTGCCGCCGCCGTTAACCTCTGTGGAGGAAGTCATTCTCCAGCCGCTACTGCCATAGGATGTCTGGAGCATGAAGCTTCCGTTGCTGTTGTGGAAGTATCCGGTTACGTCGAATGCGTTCCCTGCCATGGTATAAGCCATTGTGCCGTTGCTGATGTACCAAGGGTCGCCGCTGTAAGGTCTGGTCCACTTACGTCCGTATTTATCTGATGCATCGTTTGGTCTAATCAGCTGAACAGCCTTGCTCACCACACTGCCGTTTAATACTACGCGGTACCAAGCGCCGTCTTCAGGTGCGAAGGTGATGCTTGCGCCTGTTGCACCGGAGATGTCGGAGAATGAGCTTGCTGCAGGCTCAGTCTCACTTGCTGCAGCTTTTTGCCACTGATAGCTTTCCGCTATGCCGCCGGCTGTAACTACCTTTAATGTAACCTGGCTGCTTGACATGTTGCTGCCATATGGATATCCTCCGTTTCCGATTGTAACCGGAGTAGGGAGATTGAGAACATATGCTGCGGTCGCAATATCACTTGCAGGAGCACCTGCTGCGATTGCGATAGCCTTGATTGTTACCGACTCTGTTAATGTGATTGCTTCGGTGTACCAATTGCTCTCTACTGTAGGCTCAGTATCGTCAGTTGTATAATAGATGCTGACATTTTCTGTTGCACAGTTAATTGTTACGCTCTGAGCTTCGGTGTAAGTTCCTGCTGCAGGAGTAAAGGTCGGAGCCTCTGCCTGTCCTGCAGGAGCAGAAGCCGGGCTTCCGAGGAGCATCCTCATCATCGGAGGTGCAGCCGGTTCGTCCTGTGGGTCGTCCTGCGGAATGTCCTGTGGGTCATCCTGCGGATTGTCCTGTGGGCCGTCCTGTGGGTTGCCTACAAGGCTTTCCGTATCATTGTTGATGTCGTAAATTGTTTCCTGTGGTTCATCCACTGTACCGTAAGCGGTAATTCCTACGGTAGGGATGAAGGTCAGAATCATTGTCAGCGCTAACAATATGCTGACTGCCTTTCTTTCAATAGTTCTCATCACGCGTCTCCTTCCTTCAACAAATCATATACTTAAATATGTTTTTAATTTTTTTTGAGCGATTTTTTGAGTTCCGCAACAATAGTGCAAGACCGCAATCGCTTTATTTTCAACGTGTTTCGCTATTATGTCGTAATGATACTATGCCCCACGCAACAAAAGTGCAACTCTGAGTAAAAGTTTTTAAAAATATTTTTTGGAGTGAAAATTGGATTGCGGCGGGGAATACATTGTGGAAATGAAATTGGATTGCGGCGGGAGGGAAAATAATTTATAATGAGGGATGTGTGATTTGTTTAATACTTGCCCGGCCCTGCCGGATAGAAAGGATATTATATATAAATGATAGAATTAAAAAAGCTGCAAAACGGCAGCGATATCAGAGGCATTGCACTCAAAGGGATTGAGGGCGAGGAACCCAATTTAACCGAAAAGGAAGCAAGGCTTTTAACGAAAGGATATTTGAGATTCCTTTTGGAAACCACGGGGAAAAACACGGATGAAATAAGCGTGGCGATTGGCCGGGATCCCCGGCTGTCGGGGGAGGCCCTGGCGGCGGCAGCCGCTGCCGTGCTCTGCGAGCACGGCGCCCGCACGCTTGCGTGCGGGCAGGCCTCCACGCCTGCCATGTTCATGGCAACCCGCTTTACTGAATACAGCTGTGACGGCAGCATCATGATTACCGCAAGTCACCTGCCATGGAACCGCAACGGATTTAAGTACTTTACGGAAAACGGCGGACTGGACAAGCCTGACATTGCTAAAATTATCGAGTATGCAAAGGACGAAGCAGACACAGATGCTTTTCTCTCCGCTCACCACGGATTTTCAGAAAATGCGGATTCGACCACTCCTGCCTCTCCTACTCCCTGCGATCTGATGACAACCTATGCATCGCACCTTCAAAGCCTGATTATCGACGGCTGCAAATCCGGCACCATGCCGCTTAAAGGTCTTCACATAGTGGTCGATGCCGGAAACGGAGCGGGTGGCTTCTATGCCGAAAACGTTCTCCGCCCTCTCGGCGCAGACATATCGGGAAGCCTCTATCTCGACCCGGACGGCCATTTCCCAAATCATGCGCCAAATCCCGAAGACAAAAAAGCAATGGAAGCAATACGCAGTGCTGTCTTAAGCGCAAAAGCCGACCTCGGTATCATCTTTGACACAGATGTCGACCGTTCCTCCGCCGTTGACGAAAATGGTCGTGAAATCGCAAGAAACGGCATTGTAGCAATGGCTGCCGCGCTTATCGCTGGTGACCACCCCGGCACCACAGTCGTAACCGACAGTATCACGAGCGATTTCCTTCCGTTATTCCTGGAAGACACGCTCGGGCTCAAGCATCTCCGCTACAAGCGTGGCTACAAGAACGTAATCAACAAGGCCATCGAGCTTAACGCAGCGGGCACAGACTGCCAGCTCGCAATAGAAACCTCCGGCCACGCAGCCTACAAGGAGAATTTCTTCCTCGACGACGGCGCTTATCTTGCGACGAAAATCGTCATCCGCACCGCTCTCCTCCACAAGGAGGGCAAAGGCATTTCAACTCTTATCGAGGATCTTAAAGAGCCTGCCGAAGCCATAGAAGTCCGCCTCCCGATTTCGGGCGAAGACTTTGCCGCGACCGGCGACAAGGTGCTTACAGAGCTTGCGGCATTTGTCGAATCCTTCGCGCAAGGCAGCGCAAATTCAGTGCCAAGTGATGCTGCACACGCAGATTGCACCACCGGCAACACACCTGCCCTCTCACTTGTAGAGCCAAACTACGAAGGCGTACGCATCAGCTTTAACAAGGAGCACGGCGATGGCTGGTGCCTGCTGAGAAAATCGCTCCACGACCCGATTATGCCGCTTAACATCGAATCAAACTCTGTGGGCGGCACAAAGATAATCTCAAAAATAATGAAGGGCTTCCTCGAAAAATATGACGCCCTGGACACGACAAAACTCTCGTTTTAACACAACGGGTGACTCCAAACGCAATTTTTGCATTTGGAGTCACCCGTTTTTGATTTTTTCATGCTTATTTTCACAAGCTTTTGCTATATTTTAGCTAATTTGGCAACTTTTTGCTGTGCTTTTAGGATAATATTGGTAAATTTGGCGTTCTCTGTGAGCAAATCGCGCTTTCCTTCCTAAATTCGGTTGCCTCCAAACACCAAATTTGCGTTTGGAGGCAACCAACAGTTTTTTCTACATTTCCTACTGAGCCAGCGGGTCTACATCGCCGAGCATCAGGTGGAGAATCTCTACATCTGTGCTTGCCATACCTACACGGCCCATAGCGCCGATGTTTGCAATGGTCTTTTCGATATCTTCCTCTACGAGGCCCTCGCCTGCTTCAAAGTGGCGCTTCTTTGCTGCCATGCGGTCTGCGAGCATAGCCGCTTCGAGACCT